>JACDDG010000098.1 GCA_013817115.1 Parachlamydiaceae bacterium
TAATTTTGCCATAAAAATAAAAAAAATTATTTTTGTAAAGAAAAAGATGTGGGTAGAAGTATGGCTGCACCCGGGGCTATTAACAGTTCCCCCTACCGGGGGATAGGAGCATGAATTGCTTTTTAGATTCTAAATTTAGCCGTATTTTAACGATGTTCTATCCCCCGGTAGGGGGAACTGTTAATAAGCCCCGGGTGCAGCGATAGCGGAACCCGGGGTTCGGATCATTACAAATCGTGCGCCCCGGTAGGCCGGTAGGGGCGCCAGAAAGCCACTTAAGTGCTTAGCCACCGCTGCAAGCTTTCCACACGTTGCTTAATGCGAGAGGGAGAGCCTTAGCTGTGAACTACAAAAGGATTTTAGGGCAATGTTTTAAATGCATAACTTTTCAAAAAAAGATTGAGTTAAAAGTGTGATAGGAATGACGAGCTATATTTAATGCTGCCGTGTGATGGTTAATCATCTTGGTTTTGTTCTTGAAACTAATCTTCCTCGCAAAGCTCAAAGGAATCTGCCAAAAGTATTGCACGGTTGTCATTTATTTCAAAAAAACCACCCGACATTTTCCAGGTCCATTTTTTCTTTGCTTCATCCATAATCACAAGCTTACCGGCAATCAGTAGCGAGACCATGGGTGCATGGTTCCAGAGTATCTCGAAAAAACCCAGGGCACCCGGAGCGACTAACATCCGGGCTTTGCCACTAAAAATTACCTTTTCCGGTACCGCTACAAATAGATCAAACATTATACTTTCTCTTTCTCTCTTGAAGTTTCCAACATCTGAGCTTTTTCAAAGACCTCTTCAATCCCCCCAACCATATAGAACGCTTGTTCAGGAATGTGATCCATCGAGCCACTGACGATTTTTTTAAATCCTTCAATGGTATCAAGCCGTTTAACGAATTTTCCTGGTTTACCGGTAAAAATTTCGGCCACAAAGAATGGCTGTGAAAGAAAATTACGGATTTTACGCGCCCTAGAAACAGTTAATTTATCATCTTCAGATAGCTCATCCATACCCAAAATCGCAATAATATCTTGCAAATCCTGATAACGCTGCAGAATCTTTTGCACATCTCTAGCAACGTTATAGTGATCTTCACCCAAAATATCCGGATCCAAAATTCTTGAAGATGAGGTCAACGGATCTACAGCAGGATATATTCCTAATTCTGAAAGGGATCTCGAAAGGGTCGTAGATGCGTCCAAATGAGCGAACAAACTCGCAGGGGCAGGATCAGTATAATCATCCGCAGGAACATAAACCGCTTGTACAGAGGTTATCGAGCCAGATTTCGTCGAAGTAATTCTTTCCTGCAAAGCACCGACCTCAGTTCCAAGTGTAGGCTGATATCCTACAGCTGAAGATAGTCTTCCCAGCAATGCTGATACTTCAGAACCTGCTTGGACGAATCTGAAAATATTATCCACAAACAAAAGTACGTCTTGATGATCTTTATCTCTAAAATGCTCGGCCATTGCAAGCCCTGTCTGGGCAACACGGAATCGAGCCCCTGGAGGTTCATTCATCTGACCAAAGACCAGGCATGTTTTGTCCAAAACACCAGACTCTTTCATCTCTAACCAAAGATCATTACCTTCACGAGTCCTCTCACCTACTCCGCAGAAAACAGAGTAGCCGCCGTGCTGCGTAGCAATATTGAGAATTAGCTCCATTATCACAACAGTTTTACCTACACCCGCGCCACCAAAAAGTCCTACTTTACCACCTTTTGGAAAGGGGCAAATCAAATCAATAACCTTGATACCTGTCTCAAAAATTTCAGTTTTTGTCTGCTGATCCTCAAAGGCCGGGGGTTCAGCGTGAATGGATGCTCGTTCAATATTTTGAGGAAGAGGACCTAATCCGTCGATGGGACTGCCCAACAGATTGAAAATTCGTCCTAGTGTATCTTTTCCGACAGGAACCATGATGGGCGCGCCGGTATCGACAGCAGTCATACCTCTCACAAGCCCATCTGTAGAAGACATTGCTATACAGCGGACGATATTATCACCGGTCTGCATGGCAACCTCAGCAGTAATATCAATCCCTTTTTCTTGATCTACAATTTTTACAGCATTTAAAATGTTTGGTATCTCTCCGGATGGGAATTCTATATCAATTGTAGGCCCAATAATTTGCTTAATAATACCTTTAGACATGTATTTTTTCCTTTAAATATTCCTGCTTTCCTCGCTTTCCCTTGCCTTCCTCCGCACCTCTGCGTTAAAAAAAAAGTGTACAGCAAACTAAATTTAATCACCTACTGCACTCACTGGACGCCGGATGCAATTTCTATCATTTCTCGCGTGATCCCTTCTTGTCTCATCTTATTACGAACAATCGTCAGACTCTCCATCACTTCTTCCGAATTTTTACTTGCCATTTGCATTGCCATTATGCGGGCGCCTAATTCTGAGGCATAAGCTTCAAACAATGCCTCTTGAAGCCCTATAGAGCAATACAATGGGAGCAATTTCGATAAAATCTCATTTGCAGATGGCTCATAAATGTAATCGGGAACTTTTGTCAACTTTTCAGCTTCTACTTTTTCAAAATTAAGAAATTTTTTCACTACAATCTTTCTAGTAGAAATCGAAATGTAGTCTGTATAGATTAACCAAACTTCATCATATTTACCTAGTGAATAATCATCTATTATCTGATTTGAAAAAGAGGAGATCTCTGTCAAAGTTATTTTTCCGGCCCAATTCGTTATCTTGGATTCAATCGGCCAATTTCGACGCTGAAAATAATCAATCGATTTCTTTCCAAAAAGAAATAAATCGATGGTTTCTTTAGAATAATTTTGTAAAAATTTTTCTGCAGAATTTAAAATTTTAGAATTGTAAGATCCTGACAACCCCTTATCGGCAGCTATAACAATAAGGGCGGTTTTTTTTACCGCACGTTTTTCAAACAAAGGATGTACAAATTCTTCCGAAGCGGCTAAATGCTCAACCATCTCACGCATTTTAAGTGCATAAGGACGCGAATTCTCCAGCGATATTTGAGCCCGACGGAGACGCGCACCTGCAACCCGTTCCATTGCATCAGTGATTTTTTTAACATTTTCGACAGATTTTAATCGCCTACGTATTTCCCGCAAGGTGGTCATTGTTGAACTTCTCTTTAAATTTTCCTATCGCTTCTTTCAATAAATCAAGCGTTTCTTGAGATAAATCCTTGGACTCTGCAATTGATTGCGGAATCTGTCTGTATTCTTGTTCAATGAAAGAAAAAAGTCCGCTTTCAAAGTTTTTAATTCGGTCTAGAGGAAGATCATCAAGATATCCTTTTGTTCCCGCAAAGATAATAATGATCATTTTCTCTAGAGAATAGGGTTTGTATTTATCTTGTTTTAAAATTTCAACCATACGCTCTCCTCGACTTAGCTGGGCAATAGTTGCGTCATCAAGTTCAGAACCAAATTGAGTAAATGCTGCAAGCTCACGGTACTGCGCTAAATCTAAGCGTAAACTGCCTGTAACTTTTTTCATTGCCTTAGTCTGTGCTTTCCCCCCTACCCTAGACACTGAAATTCCGACGTTTACTGCAGGGCGCACACCAGAATAAAATAGATCTGATTCCAGATAAATTTGACCGTCAGTAATCGAGATCACATTCGTTGGAATGTATGTTGTCACATCATTGGCCTGAGTCTCAATAACCGGGATAGCTGTGAGTGAGCCTCCACCAAGCGAATCATTTAGCTTAGCGGCTCTTTCTAGCAATCGTGAGTGTAGATAAAAAATGTCGCCGGGATATGCTTCTCTACCTGGAGGACGTCTTAGTAGCAAAGCCAACTGACGATATGCTTGTGCATGCTTTGAAAGATCATCATAGAAGCAAACTGCATGTTGACCATTGTACATAAAGTACTCACCTAAGGCAGCACCGGAATAGGGAGCTATATATTGCATCGGAGCAGGATCTGAAGCAGAAGCAACTACCACAGTCGTATATTCCATTGCGCCTCTTTCTTCTAGAAGAGATACGATTTGAGAAACCACTGATTTCTTCTGTCCGATAGCTACATAGATGCAAACAACATTCTTACCTTTTTGGTTGAGTATCATATCTAAAATCAACGTCGTTTTTCCTGTCTGCCGATCTCCAATAATTAACTCCCTCTGCCCTTTCCCGATAGGAATCATGGCGTCAACAGCCTTAATTCCAGTTTGTAAAGGCTGATTCACAGGTTGTCTTTCGACTACCCCAGGACCCATACTTTCCAAATTACGAGATTGATCCGTGACAATTGGCCCTTTACCATCGATTGGCGCTCCAAGGGCATTAACGACCCTACCTAATAAAGCAGGCCCGACAGGAATCGAAGCTAAACGGCCGGTGCGTTTTACAATATCTTGTTCTTTTAAACCCTCTTGAGTTCCTAGTAAGACAACTTTTACGCTATCTTGTTCAAGATTCAAAACAATCCCGTAGGTTCCATTAGAAAATTCGATCCATTCCGACATCATCGCATCGTCAAGACCCCAAACATTGGCGATTCCGTCTCCCAATTGCAAAATATACCCTACGGATTCTAGGGTAAGTTGATCGTTGTATTCCTTTATTTCTTTCTCTATCGCCCAAGCGACTTCCTCTGCCCTGAGTGTCATGATGTTCCCTTTAAAAGGTGTTTCTTAAGCCTTGAAAGTTTTCCTTTGATGCTAGCATCTAGCATTTTATTTCCAATCATGAGGATGCCACCACCAATTAATGAGGGCTTAATCTCGTGATTGATCTGAGTCTTACCCTGAAAAAGCTTATCGAGTTCTTGCGTTAGCTTTTCATTTGTCTCTGCATCCACAAAGGCTGCGGATAGTAAACGCACATTTATAATACCTAGCTTTTCAGAAGTCAAACGACGATATTCTTTAATGATCTCAGGTAAAAATTCAAGACGTTTCTTTTTTAACAAAAACTTTAAAAATGTTGCAATTATAGGATCGTAATCATCCCCTAAAGACCTTTTTAAAAGTTCAATTTTGAGTGCATCATCGAATTGTGGAGACACCATAAAACGCAAAAATTCAGATGGCTTTTGCAAGAGAATCTCAAGAGGCTCAAAATCTTTGAGTTGACTTTCGATAGAATCCTGGAGCGGAACCATGCGAAACAGCACCCTTGCGTATCGGTTAGAAATTTCCGAATTATTCAATGAGCCTCCACATAATCTGTAATGCCATTAAGAATGTCTTTCTGGTTGTTTTCGTCAAGATTGCCTTGAAGAACTTTTTCTATGGCACCCATAGTTATTCCAACAATTTCTTGCTTAAGTTGAGCTTGCGCCTTTTGAATTTCTCTCTGAGTATCCTCTTGGGCTTTTATCAAAATGTTTCGTGCTTGCTCCTGAGCATCCAGATGAATATTCTGCGCTTGAAGCTTCGCTTCTTCGACCGCTTTTTGAATCTTCAGCTGTGCATAAATATCCAGTTCTTTAAGCTTGGTTTGATACTCTGAGATTAATTCATCAATCTTATTCTTTTGCTCGGCGATCGAATCATATTCTAATTGAATTTTTTGCTTCCTAGTATTCAAAGCCACTAGAATATGCTCCCAGGCAAACCGCTTTAAAATCCAAAACATCAGCAAAAAGGATATGATCTGGGTAATCACCTGTACAAAGTCTATGCGCATCTCAAACCATCCTACCTAAGGATAAGAAGAATACGATAAGAGCATAAATTGTCAGTGCTTCGATTAGAGCAGCACCAATAATCATGCTTGTTAAGATCTTTCCTGAAGCTTCAGGTTGACGCCCAATAGCGCTCAAAGCACTTGCAACGGCTATTCCTAATCCAATTCCTGAACCAAGTGCAGCAATTCCGACACACAAAGGAGCCGTAAGAGCTAATGCATATCCAACATCCCCAGCCATTTTTTTTCTCCTAGTAAATAATTTCAGTTTATTTAACCGTAGATACTACTACATTGTAAATTTTTTATTGACACCCTGGTACTGCGTTCGACAGGTTCGCTTAAACAAAAAATATTTTAGTTTTCAAATCTTCCCCCTTTGGTTTCCGCCTCTACACACTGGTGTATGAGTATACCACGAAAACCAAAAGAAAAATCTTTGAGACTTAACAATTTTTGTTTCAAGCGAACTTATTGAACGCAGACTAGGCGGATCTACGAGATCACAACCCCGAGGCTTTCAAACAGCCTAGGATATCAATAAAAACTTTACAGTATACTAGAGAGCCTTTAATTTTTTAAATTAAAGCACTTCATTATGTCTCTTTGACCATTTTGCACAACAGCAGTTGCCAATATTCTTATATAACAGTTTTTCTATCCAACCTCAGCTCTACTCGAACTACACAGGCGCCTGCTCATCATGCTCAGGCATTGATAACAAAATATAAATTGTGCTCATTAAAGTAAATACCAATGCCTGAATAAATCCTGTAAATAACGCAAACAACATAAATGGTAGCTGCAAAGGCAATGCAATCGGTAGTTGTGAAGCAGCAAATAAGGTGACTCCAAAAAGAGCGAAGGCTCCGATCAGGATGTCTTCTCCTACAACATTTCCGAACAAACGAAAAGCAAGTGTCATGGGGCGTGTGAACTGAGTCAGTAATTCTATCGGTAGCATCAGTGGCACCATAGCCCAACCTACAGCTCCAGATGGGGATCCTGCCATGTGGTAGAAATAACCTTTCAGCCCAAATGTCTTAATACTTTGGTACTGAACAATGGCAAAAACGCACATTGCCAAGGCAACAGTTATATTCAAGCTTGAAGATGGTGATTTTAGGAAAGGAATTAACACCATCCAATTCATCACAAGAATATAGATAAATAAAGTGCCCAAAAAGGGCACAAATTTTTCTCCTTTAGGTCCTAAGAGCTCAGAAGTAATCTTCTGCAATAATTCGACGAAGTACTCCAGAGCATTTTGTATCCCTTCAGGCACAATAGAATTACGTTTGGCACCAATGCAAAAAATTATCGAAATGATTACAGCTGCAATCAATGAAAAAATAATATTTTCCCATTGGTGAATGAAATTTTGCGCGGGTGTAAGGTCATCACCGTGAAAGAGTAATGTGAAAATATTTGGAACTTCGGGAACATCGGTTGTCAAGTTTGCTTGTATCACACTGGGAATTAAAAGTAGTAAAGGCATAAGACAAGCGGCAGAAAGGTAAAAAGTTTCTTTAATGCTATTTACAATCAGTACAATGAAAATTAAAGAAAATCCAAGCAGAAAATAAATCGCCGGTAAATTAAAAAAAGTAATGATGAAATATGCAGCTATGTATAGAAGAGGAAACTTGACAAGTAAACTCCCTAATATTTTGAGAGGGCTTTTCCTTTTTTCAATTGTCAAAATGTTCTGAAGAACTACTTTGATTAAGAATATATTTACGCATGACCACCCCCCCCCTAAAAGTACTGCAAAAGCAGGTTCTGGTTGTTCTAAGCCAACATAAATGGCTAAAAATAAAACCAAGGCCAATACCAGGCACCCTTTAATGGCTTTTTGAAAAAACTCAAACTCCATTGCCAAACCTTTTAATAATGCGATAGACCTCTCTAAAGCCTGCAAACAGTCCTAAAAAAATCAACAAAAGTGTAAATACAGGAAATGTATCCCATTTTTTATCCAGCCATTGACCGAAAAACCATCCTACAATAGGAGACAATCCGATAATTAGGGGGATCGTTAAAAATGCTGCAAGCTGTCTCATCATCACGTAAAAAAAAATTCCCGACTTTGAACCTGTTAAGCGCTAGTTTCCTATTCCGACATTTATTTGTCAATGGTAAGGACGAGCACTCTCTCCGCTTTGTTGATCACAGGGTTGTCACTCAGCTTATAAAATCTGAGTAAGAAGATCAAAGTTTAAAACAACAACCTTATTTTTATAATATTTGGAAGTAGGGTATCTTATACGGTACTTATGTAAGTGTTCAGATACCCCTTTAATCTTGAATGGGGGCCCTGCCCCATTCAAGATCAAAGGGGTATCTGAATTTTTTTAATTATAGCGCAACTCATCCTCTAAAGACTCAAGCTCATCACAAATTTC
>JACDDG010000504.1 GCA_013817115.1 Parachlamydiaceae bacterium
TATTAACAGTTCCCCCTACCGGGGGATAGGAGCATGAATTGCTTTTCTAGATTCTAATTTAGCCGTATTTTAACGATGTTCTATCCCCCGGTAGGTCGCCAGAAAGCCACCTAAGTACGTAGCCACCGCTGTAAGCTTTCCACACGTTGCTTGATGCGAGCGGAGAGCCTTAGCTGTGGACTACAAAAAAACTTAAGGGCAATGTTATATCCATTACTTTTAAAAAAAAATTGAGTTAAAAGTATAATGGAATGCCGTCCATTACGTAGCCCCAAAGATATTTTGCAGCGGCTTTTTAACGTATCACCTAAACTTATATCTCTTTCACTGCATCCAACACACTTTCCTGAGGCTTTAACTCTCGTGTAATCCTGTCAATTTGCTCTAGAGGCTCCAGATCGGGCTCACTCGAAGCTCCAAGCTCTTTCAACTTACGTGCAGAGACTAACACTCTTCCCTCAAAAGAACCCACAGCACTATTATAACTAATCACCGCTCGATCCAATCCTTTGCGCACATCCTCAAAATGCTGCATAAAACCTTTCAAACGGCTATATAAATCTCGCCCCAATGAGCTGATTTCTAAAGCATTTTTAGCAATCAGCTCTTGGCGCCATCCATAAGCCACAGCACGCAACAACGCAATCAATGTAGTGGGCGTCGCTAAAATAACTCTTTGCTCAACTCCGTATTCAATTAAACTAGGATCTTGCTCCAAAGCAGCACTGAAAAAAGTTTCTCCGGGAAGAAATAAAATCACAAATTCCGGCGCATGTTGAAACTGATCCCAATAAGATTTTGATGCCAATTGCGTAATATGTGTACGCACCTGGCGGGCATGGTCTTTCAACTTAACCAGTTTATGCGCGTGATCTTCCGTTTCCAAGGCCTCTAAGTAGGCATATAACGGAGCTTTTGAATCAACCACCACTTGTTTTTCATTCGGCAGCTTAACAATTAAATCCGGTCGCAAGCGTTTGTCTTCTGATACGACAGTTTCTTGCTGCATGAAATCGCAATGTTCTAACATCCCAGCGATTTCTACCACTCGTCGCAATTGTATTTCACCCCAACGTCCACGCACATTTGGGGCCCGCAATGCATTGACAAGATTTTTTGTTTCACCTTTCAACTGCAATTGCTCGGAAGCTAAGTGCTTCATTTGTTCAGTAAAACAAACATATGAAGTTGCTAACGATTTCTCGATCTCGTGATTTTTATGATTAACTTGAGTCAACGCTTCTTGTATAGGCTTGACTAATTCATCAATGGCACGCTGTCTAAGCTGCAAATCCCCTTTGGAAGTCTCATGTAATTTTTCAAACCGTGCTGTAGCTAATTCTAAAAATGAATGAGCTGAATTTTTTAATGCATCAGCTGAAAGCGCTTTAAAAGAATCAGAAAGTTTTTGTTGTGCTCCAAGCACTAAGTCCGTTTTCTCTTGCCATCCTTTACGCTCCTGAACAAGAGTTGCTTCATAATGCGCGATCTCTGCTCTAAGTTGCCCGTTTTCTTCGTGTAAGCGTAGAACCTGAGCTTCTACATCTTTAGTGCGCAGAGCTTTTTCCTCTGCGGTGGCACGGCGCTCCCCTGATTCCTTAAGCGCTCGATGCAAGTCACATTCAGTAGTGTATGATCTTTGAACAGACATGCGTAACTCTTCAATTTGCTGAAGCTGTCCTGAGGACTTTTCTGTCATGACGGCTAAATCTCTATCACGACGTTTAAGCACTCTATGCACCCAAAAAATACCAAGTACAAAAACAATTAAAAATGCGCAGCAGCTAGTCCAGAAAATATCGGATGAGATCTTAAGGCTTTGGAAAAAATCTTTCATATGTTACTCTGTAGTGTAAAAATACCACAATGATAGCCGGATAATGCAACTTTTGCACAAGACTTTTTTTCTAGATTGGGCAATTCCCCTTTTGTTGATGGTTATCATCGCTCCGTGGACTCCCCTGCTCGACCAGAATTTTGCAAATTACTTTTATAATTCTTCGACGATGCAATTTTCAAATCATCCGTTTTTTACATTTTTTTACAATTGGGGACTTT
>JACDDG010000099.1 GCA_013817115.1 Parachlamydiaceae bacterium
TCCCCAATTTTTTGTGAAGTTTCGTTTCGTAGAGCTCGAAGGTTTTGGACTTTTGTTTGAAGTTCACGGCGATTCTGGTCAAGGTCACATACTAAAGTAAGATCCACGGAGGGTTCTTTTAAACGAAGTCTTGCCTCAACAGCCTTGGGGTCTTTGCGAATTAGGTGAATGTCTAGCATACTGTTCCTTTGAAAATTCCAAGTTTAGGGTCGCGTCAGTACACCATGTCAATTGAAATGTCGGGGCTTTGACGTCAGCTAACATCGACTATTTAAATGACATGGTGTACAAGTACACGGTAAAGTTCTTATTGTTAACCTTTGCTAATTGAAAGCTCCCGCGGTTGAAGATCGAAAGTAACCCAATATTATAATATGGGGTCACTTTCGATCTTTCAACCGTGGGGGCTTTCAATTAGCAAAGGTCTACAATAAAAACTTTACCGTCCACCAGTATAAGAAAGCATAAAAAAATAGCCCCGCAAAGTCAAATGAAAAGCGCTATAGATTTAGAATTCGCGATAGCGTACTCTAATGTTTCCAAAAAGGATATATAAAATGAGTCTAGATGATGTCGCCTATTTACTATTAATTTTGATTTCAGGAGCTGCTTTAGGGGCTGTCGCTTATTGGTTTTTCCACCGTATGAAGGTAGGAAGTTACCAAAGTTTAGTCAATGGCATGATGCATAAAGCTGAAATCGAAACCGAAAGCGTGCGCAAAAGCGCAGAGCTTACTATGAAGCAACAGCAGGTGGAACAACAGCGTGAGCTTGAACGCCTCTGGCAAGTCGAAAGACGTAAAATGCAGCGCGAAGAAGAACGTCTGAAGCTGCGTGAAGACAAATTAGAAACCCGCATGAATACTGTCGAGGGCAAACTCACAGATATTGAACGGCGGGAAGAAGTTCTGGCTATTGGTAAAAGCAAAATAGAAGAAGAAAAAAGGCAAACCGCTGAACTTCAACATCAATTAGTTCTAGAATTAGAAAAAGTCTCTGGACTTAGCTCTGCCGAGGCTAAAGATCTCATCATTAACCGCCTGACAAATGATGTCAAAACTGATGCAGCAAATCTTGTGCGAAAAATTAAAAAAGAAGCTGAAGAAAATGCCGAGAGAGAGGCTTCAACGATTATAGCGACTGCTATCAACCGCATGGCTGGCTCTTGCGTGTCAGAGATAACATTATCTACTGTAGCTATTCCTAATGAAGAAATGAAAGGGCGGGTTATTGGGCGCGAAGGGCGCAATATTAAAGCTCTTGAGCGCGCTACAGGGGTTAATTTTATTATTGATGACACCCCTGGCGTTGTGGTCATTTCCGGTTTCGATCCTGTTCGCATGCATATTGCGAAGGTCGCATTGGCTGATCTATTGACAGATGGTAGGATTCACCCAACCCGTATTGAAGAAGTCGTTGAAAAGACTACCGCTAATGTTCATAAGCAGATAAAAGCCTATGGAGAAGATGCTGCATTAAGAGGGGGAGCGATGAACCTTCACCCCGAATTAATTATCCTTCTCGGAAAACTCAAATTCCGTTATAGCTATGGTCAAAATATCTTAGATCATTCTCTTGAAGTCAGTCATCTTCTTGGTATGATGGCCGCAGAACTCGGCCTTAATCAACAACTTGCAAAACGTATTGGTCTTTTACATGATATCGGCAAAGCTGTTACTCATGAAATAGAAGGCTCACATGCAATTATCGGTTATGATTTTGCAATAAAATACGGGGAATCTAAAGAGGTTGCCAATGGTATCGGTTGCCACCACCAAGAAATGGATGCGATTACGATCGAAGGAAGTTTGTGTAGTGCTGCTGATAGTTTGTCTGCATCACGCCCAGGAGCACGGATCGAAGCTGTTGAAGAATATGTTAAACGTCTTAAGCGGCTTGAAGATCTGGCTTATGAATTTAAAGGTGTGGAAAAGGCCTATGCTATGCAAGCTGGGCGCGAAATCCGCATTATCGTAACACCAGATTTGCTTGATGATGCTGGTACTGTAGCGCTTGCTCACGATCTTACAAAACGTATCGAAGAAGAACTGCGTTACCCCGGTAAAATTAAAGTGACAGTTATCCGCGAAAAACGAGTCGTCGAATATGCGCTTTAGGGGATAGTAGGGTCTGTTCTTTTGCTTCGGTCTGTGGCCGAAGTTTTATTTACATCAATGAAAGAACAGAACCCTTCTAGCCATTCGTTTTTGCCCAAGTTCTAATCGAAATGTTATAACGAAGTGCGTCCAAATTTTGGATTTTTGGCTTTGAGAAAGACCTGGGATTAAGCGATCAAAAATGACCCAATATTATAATATACGGGGTCGTTTTTGAACGCTTAATCACGGGAGCTTTCTCTTTGCCAAAATCAAAATTTGAACGCTCTTCCGGTATAAACATTCCGATGTTGAGTTCCACTTAGCTGATATAACTCCAAGCCACCGTCGAGAAGTTAGCAAGCTCAAAACGTAGCAAAAATTTAATCTCATCATTCCGATTTCCAAAGCGACAACATTAATTGTGTTTTTCTAGCTTTTTTAAATTGACTGTGGATTTCTTTCATAGTAAAGTATGAAGTTCAATTTACTATCCAATTCGAGGGGTCTACTGTGAGAAAAATATTGAGTTCTTTTATTTGTCTAAGTGCTCTTTCCTTGGGACAAGGGTCTGTTTTTGCTGATGCTGATTTTGATATTTCAACACAAAATTTCGGTGCTGAAAAAATGCAATATGCCGCCGAAGAAGATCAATATCCATTTAGAATCTCTGCACATGGAGATTATATTCAGCGCTCAAAGATTGATAAAAAATACTATCATCATTCATATGTCAATTTTCACACTGCAGAAATATCAGCCGAAGGTATTCTATACTACAACCAATGTCATGGAGAGGGGATCGGCGCCGGAGTCGGTTTGGTTAATACACGGTTTGACTGGAACCATAACCCTTTTTTCAAAGTAAAAGATGTCAATCAAGTGACCTTTACTGTAGCTGGATTTTCCGCACGCGTGAAAAATTGGATGTGGCATGCTCAGGTTACAGCTAATTGGGAACCTAAATATAAAGATTTTTGGGATTACACAAATTACGATATCATTCTATGGGGCAAATACGATTATCTTGATAATGTAAATCTGCATTTTGGATTCTTAGCGCAAACAGGAATGAAGATTGATCATATTTTTCCAATCTTTGGATTCGATTGGACCATTAGTGAAAAATGGCAGCTAAATGCCGTCTTTCCGTTAAATTTGTCCATCAACTATGTCATCAATTCTAGTTGGACGGTATCTTTAGCAACTCGTATTTGGAATATCCGTTATCGTGTTGGAAAGGATGAACATTTGAAAAGAGCCTTGCTTTACTATCGCAATCAAGGCGCTGAGCTTTCTTTTAATTACGGTAAAGGACATTTTGCTGCTAATGTCCACGCTGGTATAACTCTCGGTGGCAAATTTAGAATTTCGGATCAAAAAAATCAGAATAAAAAACACTTTAATATGAATTCCGCTGCTTATGTTGGTGGAGAAGCTGTGGTTAAATTTTAATGCAAGCCGATTTCAAGCAACTATTAATTCAGATCAAAGAAGCAAGCGTCAAGTTTGAATCTGCACGTCAAGAGTTAGGCAAAGTCATTGTTGGACAACAAGAAATGATTGAAAGCCTGCTTTTGGCTCTCTTGGCCGATGGCCACCTTCTTCTCGAAGGCTTGCCAGGTTTAGCTAAGACTCTTGCGGTTACAACGCTTGCAAAAGTTGTGCAATGCGATTTCAAACGTGTGCAGTTTACCCCTGATTTATTGCCTGCAGATCTTATAGGCACGACGATATATAATCCCAAAGAGGGTGCCTTTAGTGTAAATAAAGGGCCTGTTTTTACCGATATTCTGTTGGCGGATGAAATCAATCGTGCCCCAGCCAAAGTTCAATCTGCGCTTCTCGAAGTGATGCAAGAAAAACAAGTGACAATCGGTGGAGAGACTTTCAAAACCGGAAGCCCCTATTTTGTACTTGCAACACAAAATCCGGTCGAGCAAGAAGGCACCTACGTTTTGCCCGAAGCGCAAACTGATCGATTTATGTTTAAGGTGAAAATCGATTACCCGAAATTTGAGGAAGAAAAAGAGATACTTCAGCGCATGGGGACATTGGCAAATCGTCCCCAAGCGATGCCTGTTTTAAGCGGAGCAGAAATTCTGGATGCTAGAAAAATTGTTAATCAGATCTATACGGATGACAAGATCATTGATTACATTTTACGAATAGTCTTTGCGACCCGTTATCCCAAAGATTATGGAGTCGATATCGAGGGATTGTTGATGTTTGGAGCCTCACCACGGGCTTCTTTAGCATTGAAGGTGGCGAGCAAGGCGCATGCCTTCTTGGCAGGCCGAGCATTTGTTACGCCGCATGATATCAAAGAAATAGCCCATCGTATATTACGTCATCGGATACGTCGATCCTACGAGGCAGAAGCGCAAGGCCTGTCTCCTGATGATATCATTGATCGAATCTTGTCGACTATTCCAACACCTTAATTCATGCTATGTGATCTCTTTACCTCTTTGCGCCTTTTCGTTAAAAAAAGGCCTAAGGATGCATATGCATAAGAATTGAAAGTCATTTTTTAACGTAAGGCACAAAGAGGCAAAGAGAAATTTATAAGGCATGCTGTTGCTAGCCTTAAATTCTTTTAAATTCTTTCAAGCACCACCCCATAAAAACCATCCATACCACCATCCGAAGGAAAACTTTGAAAGGGGGGGCCAACTTGTTTAAGTTGATATGTCTTCATGAAGTGCTCAGTTTGTTCTTGATTCTCTTCATTCAAAAGGCTGCAAGTTGAATAGACGATTTTACCACCTGGTTTCAAGAAGCTAAGCGCTTTTTCGAAAATCTGACGTTGCAAGCCTACTAGGCGTTCAAGCATTTCTTTAGTGTATTTCCATTTCATGTCGGGATTTCTTCTCAAAGTGCCGGTGCCAGTACAAGGAGCGTCGGCTAAAACCCAGTCCATCCGTTTTTTTAGCTTATTAAGTCTCGCTGTATCGTCAGCGTGGACAATTTGAGCATTCTGGATGGCAGCTCTTTTCAAACGTTTTTTGCATTCTACAAGGGCATGAGAACGGACGTCATGCAGGAAAATCTGGCCTTTAGCGTTCATTTTTGGAGCAAAAGCTAAAGTTTTGCCGCCTGAACCGGAACAGTAATCAAGCACCAGATCACCAGGTTTGGCTTGTACCAAATCAGCCAGAATCTGGCTGCCCTCATCTTGAACTTCAAAAAATCCGGCTCTAAATTCATCTTGCGAAAAAAAGCTGATTTTTTTGTGAAAGTTAATGCCTACAGAAGAGTGTTTGCAAAGAGAAATCTCAAAGAGATTTTCCCAGTCGCTAAATAAAGATTCGCGTGTTTTCTTCAACAGGTTAACCCGGATCGTTGTCGGGGCTTGAGAATTACAATTGCGACAAAGTTCAAGGGCTTTTTCAAGTCCGTGTGAATTTTTAATTGCCGAAAAAAGTTCATCCGGAAAGCTAACGCGAGCGGGTAACGGTATATTTGAATCCTGTGAGACCAGCTGCAGGTCTTTTTCTAAAAGCATTTTTAGGCGAACTTCCCAGTTAGTATCTCCATTTGTAAGGTAATCGATCAAGCCCTGCCAACGTACAAGCCCATAAATCGTCTCAGCAATAAAGCCCCTATCTTGAGATCCAAGAGCCTTGTGAGCACGAAAATAATGATGAATGTGCAGGTCGAGCGGCAAAGTTTGCTGGGAATAGCCCGATAGAATGGCATTTAAGTGATGATAACGAAAAGGCAAATGAGTCATGTTTCAACCAAAATATTGTGGATTAAAGGCCTTAAAAAGAAGAGGCAAAAACTTGAAATTTCAAGAAATGAAGTTTGTCAACTTGCTTCATGTCTAACATAAACATGTAACGCATTATACAACTTATCGAATAATATTAAAACACAAAATTTTAATTTCTTCTTTTTTTAATCAGTTAAACAAGGGTAGTTGCTTAATATTAGCAGGAGTTATATAATACATATTCAGCAATACTTAATAAATTTAATAATTAAAAATGGAGGAGCTGATGGCTCGTACAATCAATGAAAAAATTAAAGATAGTTTATTTTACAAAGCACCGGTAGCAATTTCTAGCAATTGTAAAAAGCTATTTGAAACTGCATCTGGTTTAAGCAAAGTCGCTGGAGTCGCGCTATCCATTTTCACCTTAATAGATCTAAAAATTATTGGTTTTTCGACTGAAACAATCAATATTTTATCTGAACAAGCTAGGACAATACAAACTATAAATGGTGGGACAATTTGGGCTTCAACGACAACTGATCTTTTGACCAAACCTTTTAATGACGGTTGGATAGGTAATATCAAACGTATTGCCGGCATTGCTTCAAGCATATTAAGTGTAAATAATTATTTAAATAAAATTCACGCGCCTAATTTTACACATCATTTAATTACTATTGGCGGAATAAGCATCAGTCAAATATTGTCAATTTTTACCATCACTTTAAGTTTGATTCAAAATGGGTTGACATTTTATGAGAATTATAACAATACCACTAAATTATCACATAAGCGCATAGCATTAACTAAATCACATGAGCTTGCAACCCATGAGGCAAAAGTAAAACTTGCCCACAGGTTTAACCTTATTGAAGAAAAGTATGATGCAAACGAAGTTGATAATTGTAGAGATCAAATCGATGCTCTCGAGGAAGAAAAAGCTTTAGTTAAAGAGCATTTAAATTCGATACAGTATGATGAAGTTATAAAAGGGAATAAACACACCTACACGTTTAAATCCGTAGAAAGCAAGAAACAATTTGATTTTCTCTCTAAGCGACTTAAAGAACTTTCTCAAAGCCAAAATAAATTTCAATTCGCTCTAAAAGTATCATTTTTAAGACAAAAAGTCCTTAATTTAGCTTATGAGCTAGGACCTAATAATACGACTGCTGAAGTGAAACAGTTAAATCTGGCGCTAAAATTGCTTGAAAATCCTGGTGCTTTAGCCTTGAAAGAGGTTAAAATTCTTATAAAACGTGAGGGTGCTTACGTCGCATATAAAAAAGCTAAATATGCTATTCGCGAAGAAAATTTAGACATTGAATTCAAGGAAACGTGCTGGGCAACTGCGGGCAATGTGGTTTCATTTGCTATAATAGCACTAGGTCTCAGCAAAGCTCGTTTTGGGGTAGAAGCAGTGATGAGCTTATTCAATATTCAAACAAAAGATTGCCTTAAAAAAATAGAAGCTGTGGCCAGTCTAATTATCGGAAGCATAGGTATTCGAAAATATTTATGGGGGGAAGTTTCTAAACCTGAACCTCGTCCGGCAGATGTGCTAAATTTCTATACTCGCTCTCGAGTATACACTAATGTACCAAAGAAAAAGTTGACTCTATTAGATTTAGTGCGTGTGGAAGGAGAAGACGATTCTTATATGCTTTTCTCTAATAACATGCCACTAGGTAACCTGCTTCTTTTAGAGAATAGTGAAGAAATATAAGTTATCGGCTATTGGTTTAATTTCGTCCAGGCAAAGCAACTTCAAGTTTAAAAAGCTTTGAGTTATTTCGATCTTTGTGCCTCTATGTTGCATTGTTTTGTACCGAAGTGCGTCCAAATGTTGGATTTTTAGCTTTGAGAAAGCCCCGGGATTAAGCGATCAAAAGCAACCCATTATAATATGGGGCTGTTTTTGATCGCTTAATCGAGGGAGCTTTCTCTTTGCCAAAAAACCAACACTTGAACGCACTTCGGTATAAGGCAATTAAACACAAAGACACAGAGACACAAAGGCGCAAAGATAGCTGCAAATCTTAGTTTGTTTAGAAAGCTTAAAGTTTTTCCGTTCTGTTATACCGAAATGCGTCCAAATTTTGGATTTTTGGCTTTGAGAAAGCCCCGCGATTAAGCGATCAAAAATGACTCAATATTATAATATGGGGT
>JACDDG010000100.1 GCA_013817115.1 Parachlamydiaceae bacterium
ATAATATTGGGTCATTTTTGATCGCTTAATCGCGGGAGCTTTCTCAAAGCCAAAAATCCAAAATTTGGACGCACTTCGGTATAATTCGACTTCCTGCAATGTGGATGGCTACAGTCGCAACCAGAAATGTTGTTCGATTAAAATTAGGCGTGAAAAAGGGGGAGAAACGGGGGGAAAATTAGGACGGCTGCTGATAAATATGGAGGAATAAATTAAAAACTAGCCAAAAAATTCAAAATCAGCTATTTCTAAAAATGGTAATGACCAAAAGGGGTTGCACTTGTGTGTGACCAAATAACATTATTTAAATTTTAGGAGGTTGTATGAAAGCATTTGGTTTATGGATGTTAGGGGTTCCCCTAGTAGCAATTATCCTTTTAAAAGTTTTTGGGTTTATTTAGTTTAATTTATGTAAAAAAGGAGTATTAATATGAAAAACAATGAATTATTTAATTTGTTTATGGATGAACTTAAGGATATGCTTAGTACTGAAAATCAGATTATAGCAGCTCTTCCAAAAATGATTAAATTAGCATCTATAAATGAATTAAAAGAAGCCTTGACGAATCATTTGGAAGAAACAAAAGGCCAAGTAACTCGTCTTAAAACAATCTTTTCTATTTTAGGGGAGAAACCAACAGAAATTACTTGTGAAGGTATGCAAGGGATTTTAGCTGAAGGAGATGAAATTGTAAAAGGTAAGACTAAGTCATCTCTTTTAGATGCAGCTATCATCAGTGCAGCCCAGAAAGTTGAGCATTATGAAATAGCCTCATACGGAACATTGAGAAGTTTTGCTAAACAATTGGAACTAGATAGCGAAATAGCAAAACTGCTACAAGCTAGTTTAGATGAAGAAGGTGCTGCAGATAAAAAATTAACCAAAATTGCTGATGGTTCATTTTTTACAACTGGTGTCAATAAAGTAGCAGCGGGAAAATAATACTGGAGGTTTTTATGAATAAAGAAATTTTTGATGGTAAATGGCATGAAGTCAAAGGTAAAATCAAAGAAAAGTGGGGTAAACTCACTGACGATGATCTTACGGAAATTGACGGGAAAAAAGAAGCATTACTAGGTAAACTTCAATCTCGTTACGGTTATGCAAAGGAAAGAGCTGAAAAAGAATTGGAAGAATATGAGCATTCAGGCTCCAGCAAAACAGATAAGCATTCAAAGCTTTAAGCTTGGGTTATTTTAAACTGATAGATGAATTTCTTTAGAATCTGAGAAATTCATCTCTCAGTTAAATAAAAAAAATCCATGAAAGCACAAGTCCAGTGCTATATAAAAAAGTCGTCAATTTTTAACATTAATTTTGTTTAGCGCTCTCTGATAAAATTTTTGGCTACTTGTGGCCTTGTCACCAATTTTTAAAATAAATAGAAATTGGGAGGCTTATCTCCTTTTGTTTTTCTTCTGTATAAAACCTTAGATTTTTTCTCGCTTAAATATCCTTTTTACCATTTGGTATTCTTCATTCTTCCAATCCCATCCATCGTGAGTATCTGGCAAAAAATCCCCGCATTACGATGTGTGTAGTCTTGGTTCGTGAATTTATGATTAAAATAAAACAGAGCTATCTTTTTTAAAATACTGTGCCAAATCCATAACTTTAAAACCGTAATCACTAAAAGAATTAATTCCCATTCCTTTCTTTTTCATTGCTTCGACGATAATCTTCACTATAACATCATTTCCTTTCGTAAAGGCTAAATGGAGGGGGATTCTTCCGGCCGTGTCAAATTGTAATAAATTTGTATCTGTTGCTAGCAAAGACTCTAGAATTTGTTTATTTCCATAGAAAGATGCATGATGGAGTGGGGTCCACCCATTTTCATCAGTGGAGGATAAATCAACTCCGTTAGCAATTAAGATATTTACAGCCTCTTCTAATTTTAAAAATACAGCTAAAGATACCACTGAAAATCCTGAGGATTTTGTTATAACATTGATATCAGAGCCTGCTTCTATTAAGCAATTGATAATAACAGTGCGTTCATCAGAATATAATGCTAAATGTAGTGGGGTATTCCCACTTGAAGAATAGGTATCTAAATTACAATTATTTTGTTTCATCGCATCAAGGATAGCCTTTAGTATCATTTCGTTTTCCGAATCAACAGCATAGTGAAGAGCTGTCCACCCATTTTCATCTGTAGATGATAAATCGGCTCCTTTGGCAAGCAACATTAGAACAGCTTTTTCCATTTTATTTTTTATGGCTAAGCAGAGCGCTGAAATACTTGACTCTGTTGATTTTGCATTGATATCGGAGCCTGCATCGATTAATTGTTCGATAATTGCAGAAGAAGCTTTCAATTTTAATGCGTAAAGTAACGGTGTAAAACCCTTAGATGAATAGAGGTTTAAATTTCAGTTATGTTGTTTCATTGCATCAAGGACGGCCTTTAAAATGATTTCATTTTGTTCAACAGCAGCATAATGAAGAAGCTGTCCACCCGTCATTATCTGCCACAGATAAATCGGCGCCTTTGGCTAGCAATATTTGAACAGCTTTTTCCAAATTTCTGTTTATCGCAAAGCAGAGGGCAGACCTATTATCATCTGATTTTGCAGTGATATCTGAACCTGCATCGATTAATTGTTCGATGATAGCCGAAGATGCCTTCGAATTAAGTGCTAAAAGTAGTGGTGTAAGACCGTTAGGTAAGATTGGATTTAAATTATAGCTTTGCTTTTTAATCGCATCAAGGACAGCTTTTAGTATCGCTTCATTATTCGAAATAGCAGCACAGTGAAGTGCCGTCCACCCATCATCAGTTGTAGGGGATATATCGGCACTTTTGTCTAGCAACATTTTAACAGCTTCTTCCAATTTACTTATTATGGCAAAGTAGAGGGCAGAATTATTCGCTTCTGATTTTGCATTGACATCAGAACCCGCTTCGATTAATTGCTCGATGATTGCAGATGATTTTTCATGATTTAAGGCATAAAGTAATGGTGTAAAACCGTTGGCATGGTTTGGTTTAAACTACAGTTGTTTTGTTTCATTGCATTAAGGACCATTGTAACTATTTTAGTGTCACTGCTCAAAACAGCATAATGCAAAATTCCAAATCCATCTTTCGAAGTCATTTTAAGATCTGTTTTTGATAGCAGCGCGAAGTAGACTGCTTTAATTTTGTTCTAGAATCATTTTCCGAAAATGAATTATAACATAATTGATGAAATGGTAATTCACCCTTTTCGTTAGGAATATTGCAATTAGCCCCTTGTTTTACTAATTGATCAATAATTTCAATAGAATTTTGCCTGCAAGCAATTCCTAATAGAGTATTTCCTTTATTATCCATCGAATCAATTTCAGAATAAAAAGGGAAAAGAAGCTTTAAAATTTCATAATGTTTATTTTTTAAAGCAATTTCCACTGGTGCTGGTTTGATTTCGTTAATAACTAAATGCGGAATAGCAGTTTTTAAAAGCGCTAAAATTACCTCCAAGTTTCCAAAATGTGTGGCCAAATGGAGGGGGGACAAGCTTGTGTTGCTTTTTAGATGGGGTGAGAAATCAGTATCTTGGATTATCAGCAACGCTTTTTCAGTGTCACCTTTATAAAGAGCTTGCTGAAGCGGATCAAGAAGAACAATTAATTGTTTCGGAAGAGTTTCTCTTAGCCTTTTTGGCATATGCATTAAACATTCTTGAACCATGCGTTCTAAAATAATTCCTTTATTCTCGTTATCCACTCTTGGTCGTTTGTGATAGGGATGGTTTAAATATTTATTAAGTCCATAAATTTTATCAAATGTTATCCATTCATTGTAAAAAGTTCGAGAGTTTTCGATAGCATCTTTTAAATCTAATCCCTGATCAAGAAATGCAGTAATGAAACAACCGCGAATCATTGTTTTAGGTGATACCCAAGAACAATTTCCTATTGGTTGCGTTTTATGTTTAAGTACAACTTTTTTTGTAAACCCAGGGTAATTTTCAGTTGTACATAGAAATGCTTTCGTGGACAGAGTTCTTGCCTGGAGCAACTCTATAGTTTCAGAAATATTTACTTGTTCTCCCATTTCATAAATAGCAATGCCTCCTCCCTCAGAATGTGAACCTTCTCCACGATTCGACACTAATAGTAATTTTTTATAAATTAAGACTGTAACATTATGGTTGCCTTCAGGGCACTTCCAGCCTGTATCAATAACTACAGAACGGCTTTCAGAGATGGCTTGGATTATTTTCTTTTGATCAGTTCCATGATTATGTTGCCAGTAGAATGATAAAATATTATTAATAATATTTTGTGGTATTGAATGCTTTTTCTCCTGAAAAAAATTCATAAGAGAATCCCAAACTTCGGGATAGGTTATTATGCTATGGTAGCCGCCATCAAATATAACTCTTCGATTGTCAATATTTAAAGTGATTTCTGAACCATAACGTAATAAAAGTAATTTTTGTAGAATTAATATTTCCCCGAATCCTTCTCCAGTATTTAAAATTATCTAATTATCTTTGAAATCTCTGAGGTTTTTCCACCTTCCAACATCAAAGTCGATTCATAACAGTTCAAAAGGTTATTCGTAGATAGTTTTTTAACATTTGGAACCTTTGAAAAAATAATGGTAAATATTTTTTCTAAATTGGAGTAATCTTCCCTTGTATTTTTGCTGTAGGTTAGATTTACCACGCAGTGATGTAATAATGATTCATTTATAGAATTAACACTATCAATGTCACCTTCAAATGGAGAAAATAGCTTATCAAAAAAAGAAAAACGGCAAAAAGTGATGCAATTTTCTAAAATGTTTTGTGAAATTTTTCCAACAAATAAAGGAATTAATTTATCAAAAAAGTCGGAATAATTATTAGGTGCAATAATTTATCAAATTATCATTATTCTTGTCATTTAATAAAGGTAATAATTTATCAAAAAATAAATGTTTGTTATTTATAATGCATTTTTGAAACAAAATTTCGGAGATTTCTCTTTTATATATATGAATAAGTTTTTTAAAATATCCTTCTTCATAAAATTTTTCTGAAGTCGCATTTATTCCGTAAAGTTTTATAAATTCCATAATTTTATCTTCATTATGAGTATCTAGAATTTCTACAAACTTTGGAATTGGACTAGAAATTTCTGGTAGGTTAAGGGGGCCAGAGCTGTAAATGAGTGATGTGTTAATGGGTGACATTGAAAATATCCTTTGATTGTTAATATTAGATTTCAGTTGTAATTTTATCGCAAATTTTCAAGTTTTTTAAATCATAAATTTTAGCCGGCAGTTGTGACATGAGCTCTAAATCAATTAGAAGATATTTTAGTTTAGATAAATTGCAAATTTCCTGAGGAAATGAATTTAAAGGATTATGATCTAATGAAAGCACTTTCAAATTGGTTAGTCTGCCCAACAATGGCGGCAATTTTGACAACAAATTATTATCGATATAAAGTTTTTGAAGTTTGTTTAAATCAGAAATTTCTCCAATTTTGGAAATAGAATTATATGTTAAATAAAGTTTTTTTAATGCGGTAAGCCTACCTATTTCATTGGGGAGTGAAGTAAAATGATTAAAGCTTATGCAAAGTGACTTTAAATTGCTTAAATGTCCAAATTCGTATGGTAAAATTGATAGATTATTTTGGCTAAGTTCAAGATTTTGCAATTTTTCCAATTTACTTATGGATTTAGGAACAGATGTTAACTTATTTTCGCATAAAGAGAGCTTTTCCAAAGTTGTCAATTTAAATATAGATGAAGAAATTTTTGTTAATTTGTTGTTGCATAAAGAAAGAGTTTTTAAATTTTTAAAATCGATTTCATTCGGAAAAGTAGTCAAATCATTATAATCTAGATCAAGATGAGTTAAACTTGACAGATGAGAAAAACTAGAACTTAAACTTGTTAATTGGTTAGTTGCTAAATTAAGATACGTCAAATTTACCAATGTTCCTATTTCAGCTAGATCGGTAGTCAGTCTATTACCACATAAACTGAGAGAAGTTAAATGAGTAAGAAGGCTGATTTTTAA
Source organism: Parachlamydiaceae bacterium (assembly GCA_013817115.1). Classification (GTDB taxonomy): domain Bacteria; phylum Chlamydiota; class Chlamydiia; order Chlamydiales; family Parachlamydiaceae; genus JACCRY01. The sequence continues at coordinate 6,007 of JACDDG010000100.1, forward strand.
ATTAAAATGTGTACTTTCATTTCTTGTGAGATTAAGTTTTTTTAAATTTATGAACATACTTATCTCGTCTGGAATAAATGGACTATCAAACAATAAATTGATTTCAATAATATTTTCAAATTCATTAAGATTTTTATTCATCCATTTCCGAATATTTTGAGCTTTACTCGCAGCATTTAAAGATTTTTTGTTCATTTTTAAAACCGTTGCAGCGTTATTTATATTTCTGCATACATTAAAAAAAAACGACTCCAAAGCCATATCGGAAATGAGTTTTGCAATTGGATTGAGATCAAAAATATTATTTAAACTTTTTTTAGAATCATCTATGACCTCATCTGCAATTTTGTGTAAGCATTTAGCTAAGGATAAAATTAAAATATTTAAGTTAGTAAAAATTTGCTTTAATTTTTCAACATTTGAAAAATGATATTCTTTTGAAGAAATATCAAAGCAAAAGCGTGAAATATATTCTTGTTTGCTATAAGAGCTTAAAATCATTCCATAGACCCGATCTGTAGTAATTTTTTGCCATAAAGAACAGACTAAGCATAGTCTTGGGCTTTTTATTTCAAACAGAATGTTCGAAAGAATATCTTGATTTTGGTTAATAAAACAATTGTTTGATGAATTTATCATTTAATTTCCTGTGAAAGATTTTTGTGGAATGGTTATGTTATTATTGTATTTCATGCGTGATTTTTTTAAATAGGGTATGATATACCGTATTGGTTTTTTTTTGAAGTTTTTAGTGTGAAATATTTTTATGTGGTGCTAACTGCATTCATTATTAATAGGAGGATATGATCCAACCCCGGGTTTGCCCGTTGGGGCTATTCCCCCATGTCATTTAGTTAAAAAGAACAACCGTCTTATTAAAGACTGAAATGCCTTCCAGGCTGAAGAGCCATACGCATGAACCTAATTTTTCGTTATAAAATAGCTCTATACAGCCTTCACGATAGTCAATTCGCATCCTAGTATACCCTCTGAGCCTTGCTGTACTGGTTTAATGATTGATCTGCCATAACCTTCCTTATCTGTTCTAAAGTAGTTTGCCTGCCACGCCTCTGCTTACACAGTAATAATATGGAATGCTCCATGTCAATCAAAAGCCCGGAAAGATCATTTCGAATAATTGCTTCTCGCAATCTGTTATCACTCATAAGAAACTTTACAAGCTTATCCCCACTTACCTCTTTCTCTTTAACAATATTTGCTGCATAATTATGGATGATAAATGTCATCGCCAGGGTAATAAGTCTCCCATACACTAAGCATTCAATACGTTTGCATTTGTTCCCTTCATGTAATCAATTTCAACGTTTGATTTGTGCGATTTAAAAACAAGCTCTATTTGCCATCGAATTTTATAAAGAGTAATAATTAAGTCATCTGATAGCATCTCTTTAGGAATATTCGTTATGAATCTTGCATACCCACACCATTCGGTTTAATAAGTACTTGGTTCCTTCTTTTTCTCTTTCCTGTATCTTGCTTTTCTTTGAGCTATAACTTCTTTAGGGAGCTTTTGAGCCCTTCAGGCTGGAAGGTATTTCTAATCTAAGATAGATCTTAGGCCTGATTTTTCTTAACTTAATGACATTGTGTTGCGCCCGGGGAAAGACCTCTACCGCTTTTCCAGAGCTCTGCGACAATTTTTAATCGAACCATAGTTTGGCCCCCTCAGGACCTACATGATGGGCTTGGCATATGCCGTTCCCTCTGGAGCTCAGGGCACGTTGCAGAAGTTGGAAGCCTTGATTTTTGGCACTTAAAATATGTGGACAAAATTTGCTACGAAATCCTTCACTCTTTTTACCTTTAATTCTACACCCTACCTACCTTAGAACATGTTTGATAAATCAAAGTTAAGAAGTGAGAAAAGCCGTTCTGACCTATCCCCCGGTGGGGGGAACTGTTAATAGCCCCGGGTGCAGCGATAGCGGAACCCGGGGTTCCAT
>JACDDG010000505.1 GCA_013817115.1 Parachlamydiaceae bacterium
TTTATGCGGCGTATCAGTCTCGATGAGGAAACAATCGACCGGAGAGCCGTATGCGCTAGTACCGCCCGTGCGGTTCGGAGGGAGGGGTGGTGAAAGCCATTCCTACCTCTATTAAATGTGATGGCGTAAATAGTAACGCCTTAAATGCTCTCTAGTGTATTAAAAGGCTTTTAATGTGGTGTTTACACCGCATAACTTATCATTCCGATGTTGAGTTTCATTTTCGCTGACATATACTCTAGGCCATGATTTAGATTTTTGCTTCGTTTTGCGCTTGCTAGTATCAAGATCGTGGCTTGGAGATATATGTCAGCTACGTTGAAGCTCAACATCGAGATTTGGGGTTATTACCAAGGTATTTAAATCATTCAACTCCTTAGAAGCTCCCTCAGGTTGCTATTGCTGTAAGCCACTGTTTTCTCTGGAAAGCCGGCTAGAATTTTGCACTGAAAGAGAGTGCGCATCTTTTCAACGCCATGTTCATCGAACCATTTTTTAAGGAATTCCAACTCGGGCTTTAAATACGAAGATTCCCCATCTAAAAATTTAACCTTAACGATTTTTTCGAAAAGTTCTGGAGCAATCGGTTTTTTCCCGGATAAAAATCCTAAAGTTAAATTATAAAGATCATCTGGATGATGGGATGGGTCAAAAGGTTGACCTTCTGGAGGTGTTTCCATTTTAGCTATTTCTTCTGCATATCTCTCGAGCCTTCTTCTATCCACATCAGGGTGATGCTCTATTTCCATTGCAGCATCGGCAGGACTTAAAATGATTAAATCTTTGCCTCCATTGATCACTTGCACGTAGTGCAACGGAGTACGATGGCGGCCTAGCAACTTTAAGTCTGTAAGACGGGGCATTTTTTTCGGCCATTCCATTGCATTGACAGAGACATACACACCCTCAAAAGCATCGGAAAAATCCTTAAGGTCCAGATCGAATAAACAGTAATCCTTCATTTCAAAATAGGGGCAATAAGACATTGGTTTTCCAAGTAAAATCTGGTCAGCCATTTGGCCTACCTTGACTTTTGCCCACCTTTCAATAAAGACATCATCTTGATAAGTAATGTATCCCAATTCAATTTTTTCTGTTTCATGATGTTCTTGTACTTCGAGTTCAGCCTGGGCTTCTTGCTCCATTTCTTGTTCAATTTCTACCGTTTGGTCGGAATCCATATTGCGCAAAGGGACAAGAACTTTTGCCGGTAGCGAGTGAGCGTGAGCCAGGCAAACTTCTTGAATTCTTGCTAAAGCCGTCGTTTTTTTAATACCTTTAGCCTCAAGAAACGGAAGTGCGCTGAATATTAAATTTATTTGGTCGATAAATTTTTCTTGTTCTTGCTTCAACACAAAATCGCTCTCTTCCTCATGGCAAATGATCCCATACAAATCTTTGGGGGATTGGCTGGCTTCTGTAATCCATTCACCTTCAAGCATAGAGAAGGCTTTAGCCTTCTCGCTTACACTAAATTCATTATCCAGTAGCAGATCGAGAAGTAGAGATTGAACAACGCTCGTAAGCTCCTGACGCAAGGCTTTGAAATTGTCCTTGCCCTGTTGCTTCACTTGATTAGTGATCACAAAGCGCAGAATATCATCAAAACAAAGGGGCGCTATATTCTTTTCCAATGTTAGATCCATTGTCAAAGACTCTGCATGATTTTTTTTCAAGCTTTGGCGAATGATCGATTCCACTTCTTTGCTAATAATAAATTTTACCCTCTGAGCTTTCTCCAGCCCACGAAGCCTCCAGACCGCTTGCAATAAATCGCGCAGAAGCATATTTCCGCCAATTGTCACAAGACCGTCAGCATTGGGCTTTTGCTTTACATCAGCTCCAGTGGTGTGACATTGATCTAGGAATGTACTTCTCATAGGGATTGGGGTTTTAGATTCAGAGAGCAACACCTCAACGGTTCCATTTGTTTCTGTTTGCTCATTTCGCTCGTTATAGAAAACGACAGAGTTGCCATTCACTTTTGCCATCTGTCTAGCGATGGCAAGATTTCCGCCTTCTTTGAAATAGCCGCCCGCATCACTGATG
>JACDDG010000506.1 GCA_013817115.1 Parachlamydiaceae bacterium
ATGCTTAACTACTTCCTTAGTCATAAAAAACTCCTTTCATTGATAATTCTACTGTAGGCAAAATTAAATTAATTTTGACAGGGCGGCAACTCAGCCATCTTAACAAAATAAAATGTCATTCCACAAATATATCTTATCAAACCATTTATTTTTTGTAACCCCTTTCCCTTAAATTTTTCAATTTCACCAAGAGAAATTTAGCTTTTTTTTGTACTACCAGAATTAATCCTTCAGGAATACTCCTAATTCGAATTAAGGTTGAAAATGGAGTATTTGCTCTCTCTGCGGCCTATGTCTATGTGATGTGGTTATTTTTATTCATAGAGATCACATAATTGCCTATCGAGAGTTCAAATTCTGCTTGCGGGCAACTATTTTTTGATTGCACACCCACCGAGAAACCCCAAATCTTCTACAAATAAAATGAATACACACATTAATTTCCTTTTTTTATTTTTTTATATATAATAAAGTTTAGGTAGCGGAGCATTTGTTCTGCTAATTTAATATTGGAGGTTATATGTATCATTTAACCAGAAGAATTTCATCTGTAATTCTTGGCCTATTTTTTCTAGGCTCGATTTCTATTTTGCCATTCTCTCAATCACAATTGTCTTCCACAACAATAAATGAAAATGCCTTGATTGCTAAGAAAGGGGACGGAGATCGTGGCGGCGGAAAAGGAGGCGGTCACCGAGATGGACATCATAAAGGTGGCCACAAAGGCGGCGGCAAACATCACGGTGGTGGACATCATGGGGGACATTACGGCAAACACCATGATAATTACCGTCATCATGGGGGAAATTACGGGTATAATAGCATCTACTATAACAGACACCCCTCTTACGACTACAATAATTACTCTAGAAATTACGGGCGTAGTGGTATCTACTACAACAGTTACCCTTACCGCTCGAATTACTATGACAACTATTATAACACTAATTTAACTCCATACTATGGATATCCTAAATACTATTATTACTCACTACCTGTCTCTACATACGATACCTATTACGAAGTTTTATACTAAAATAGGCAAAAGAGGGATAGAGTAGGAAGAACTAAAATCAATTGTATTGAGGAGTACAATTTAAAAAGTAATCTTGATGCGAGCAGTTATCTATCCTGCTATTCATTAAGATTACTTTATATTTTTTCCGACTCTGTCCTATTTTAATTGATCCTGATTTGGTTCACGAGCTCTACATTTTCGCTATTTTTTCGTATTTTTAACGCAGCAAACACTCCCTTATACTCAACACAAAGCTGGCCATCATTAAAAATTGTGGCTTGTAAGTTTATTCGTGCTTTTCCTTTTTTCAATAAAATTTTCACGAACCTATCCCATTCACCTGGTTTAGGCATTTCACATTCCACCTTAAAGTCTGAGGCAACAGGAGCCAGGTAATTGACTAGACTACTTGCAATGACGATTTGAAAATTCTCTTCACAAAGTGATTCCAAATTCACATGCAACAAACTCCAACATGCCAAAGTAGCGACCGCATGCAAACTGCCCCCAAAAACGGTGTTCTTGTGGTTAATATTATTCGAAAGAGGAGCACACAAAATTATCTTTTGAGCAGATGCCTGCTCCACTTTGATTCCCATCGCAGAAGAGATTGGAATATGCTCAAGCAGATAATTTTCCATCATTAGATTCTTAGAAAAATTTGTATTTGTCATTCGTTAACTTGTTGTAAAAATGCCTACCTAGAGTTAGGGTGACAAGCCTGAAGAAAACTAGGCAGCTCTTTTGAGTTTTCTTAGTGTTTTTTCCCCCGATTTTCTGCCCTTTTTTCCATTTTTTTTAGGATGAAGAATTCGACGTCTTTTTGCATACATCGTCGTACCAAGTGTCTTTTCCTTCCAGTCCTTAATTTTTTGCACCGATGTGGCTTCTAGGGCATTATTATTAATTCATCGGTAAGACTGACTGTCAATAATGGAAGAACCAAAATCATATCTGTTATTCCTGCCATTGAATCTTCATGGACAATACTTTTCCACTTACCAAAAATTGACTCCTCTACAT
>JACDDG010000507.1 GCA_013817115.1 Parachlamydiaceae bacterium
TGCTTAGGCTGTCCGTTAAATAGATTTCCGTAATGGCTTTTAGCCAAAGAGGGCGTAGGGGAAAGCGGGGATTATTTTCTCCGATAAAGTCAGAAAGATGCCCTGCTTTTATAGCAGTTCCTAGCTGGCAAATAGCATAAGTTTGCGCCAAAAGGCTTCCGGCTTCAATGGTAAGTTTACCTGCGGCATATCTTGCGCAGTAACTTTCACTTTCGTTATTTTTTAGGGAAAGGACAAGTTTTGGTAAACGTGTATTTTTTGCTTTCTCTGCGTATTCTGTTGCAAGTACCGTTGCAAGTTCTTGGCATTTTCTCATGGTGCTTTTAATCTCTATGGGTGTTATTATTCGAGTAGAGTCACTGAACTGGAAGCAGGTATTGTACGATGACGTTGCAATTTAATACAGATCTTCTTTCATTAAAATCCTCATACGTAAGACCTTTGATCTTGCCGCATGAGCTGCATGAGGTCTTACAATTGCCTTCTAATCGGCAGGATGCAATTTCGAATAGCCGCGAAATTATCAAAAATATTCTAGCCGGAATTGACCCTCGACTCTTATTGATTATTGGTCCTTGTTCAGTTCATGATATCGACTCTACTTTAGAATACGCTAACAGATTAAAGGAGCTATCGCAATCGATATCTGATTCTTTTTTTGTGGTGATGCGTGTTTATTTTGAGAAACCTCGGAGTGCATGTGGATGGAAAGGCTTTGCCTTAGATCCTCACCTTGATGGCTCCCATGAAATTTCGAAAGGGCATTATTTGACACGTCAGCTGCTAGTGCATTTGGCCGAACTAGGACTACCGGCTGCTGCAGAATTTTTAGAGCCAACATCTGGGCATTATTTTGGAGATTTAATTTCATGGGGGTGCATAGGAGCACGCACGACAGAATCTCAGTTGCATCGGCAAATGGCCTCCGGTTTTAACATGCCCATAGCTTTTAAAAACAATACATGCGGAAACATTGAAGTTGCAGTTAACGGAATCCACGCCGCTTCTCAGCCCCATACATTTATGACATTAAATCGAGAAGGGCAGCTTGAAGTTATGCATACATTGGGTAATCCGGATTGCCATCTGGTTTTACGAGGCGGGCGAGAAAAAACTAACTACGATGGTTGTTCTGTTGCAAATGCTGTAGATTATCTTGAAAAAGCAAAACTCTCTAGTAGTCTACTTATCGATTGTTCTCATGACAATTCTTTGCGCATATGTGAGAACCAACCTCTCGTTTTTCGTTCAGTAATTGAACAAATTCAAGCTGGAAATAAGCAGATCAAGGGGATTTGCTTAGAAAGCCATTTAAATCACGGAAAACAACCTTTACCAAAAAGCCGTGAAGATCTTATATACGGTGTATCTGTTACGGATTCGTGTTTAGGGTGGGAGGCTACACGTGAACTTGTCGTTTGGGGTCATAAAGCTTTGAAAAATATGGGGATGAATAGTTTAAATTTAAGCTTAGTTGTGCTGTTATTTTTTTGTTTAAGTTTAAGTTCTTGCCGATCACATTCAAGGATTTCGGTATCATCTGAGTATATTACACAAGAGCATCTTGCTAGTTATATTGTGGGGACCCCGGATCCGGCCTTAAATAGACCGCCTGTTGGACAAAAAGTGTTACTGCGGTGGAATTTGCCTGAGTTTACTTATCAAAAGTTAACTTGTAAGTTATATCTGCGTTTTCGCGATCGTACCGAGGCAATCGAAACAATAAATTTTCCGAATTATTACGGCATTCATGTTTATTCTTTACTGAATGAGCAGTATTTTGATCGTCAAGGCATCTTAAGCTATAAAGTTGAAGTATTTGCAGATGACGAGCTTGTGGAAGAGTGCCGCCATCATATGTGGGTGGAGTTAATTACATTCGATAATGTTGAAGACAAAAAGTCTTGATTTTGAAGGAATACTGCCCATGGATTGGCCTTGGCGATTTTACTACAACCTAAGCATGCTTAAGCTCAGGCTGGAGTGGTAAAGCATGCTGGTTGTGCTCTTAGGTGCTTTCTCGCGCCCCTACCGGGGCGC
>JACDDG010000508.1 GCA_013817115.1 Parachlamydiaceae bacterium
GGTTGTCCTTCACCGACAAGCAAGTTTGCTCCGTAATCCCGATTTTGCGGATCAGGTCGGTCATGGGCGTCCCCAGGTCGGTCGGCTCGATTGCCGCGACCAATTGTTCGATTGATGGTGGACTTATGGACGTCCGCGACGATTGCGATTTTCGTTTGCGGATGACATGTTTTCATAAGCGAATAATATGGTAGGATTTTGGAAGGGTAAGCGGTGTGTAATTCAGGGGGGATTTTTACTGGGCTGTGAGAAAATCAAGATGCTTCTACAGCGTGTTTTCTTCTTGCCGTCAGAGTAGAGTCGGGCTTACGAGTAGAATTCAGATAGAAACTCAAAGAGAGTATAGTTTAAGATGTTTTTGCTGAAATGAAACGTACAGAGATTGATACAACGAATAAATTAATTACATTGTTTGTTGAAAATTAAGAAACAAAATGTTTAAGCATCTGCTATTTTTAATATGTGTTGTAGCGATATCCTATGGCACAGGCATGGGGACACTGCAATTTATAGAAAACTATTTAGATTCTAAAAACGCCAATACCTACTATGACACTTTTGGTGACGAAGCCTCCCTAGAAAAAACAAGGCATTTAGAATTGCAGAAACGCTCTTTTTCAAGTCCTGACAATTTCACGGTATATGGTTCATGTGAATTAGAAGATGAGGATATACATGTTATTTTTTCAAACAAAAATAACGGATTCCAGGTCAACACAATAGGTGTTGGGGGGACTCAGAGTATAATTCATGCCATGAATCTCGGAGCTATTCATGACAACATTGAGGGCAAGAAGATAGTTTTTATTGCTACGGTCAATTGGTTTAAGGAAGGTGGTATTAAGCGGCAGTATTTTACAGGAAACTTTTCTAAGGTTAAGTATTTCAGCTTTTTGTTTAATCCACGGCTTAGTGATTCTTTGAAAAAAAGACTTGCGAAGAGAATTTTATCTGTTCCGAAGGAAAAAGAGGTAAATTACGATATAGAGAAATTTTATGCGAGGCTGTATTTGTTAGAAAATAGGCGTTCAGGCATTTTGAGGTCGATAGTCGACCCTTTTTATAGATTATATTATAAGCTGTCCATTGTGGAGGACAAATATTTTGCTTATAAAAAATTACAGGAATACAGAAAAAAAGGGTTACCTGAAGTCATAAAGCCAGTATTGGAAAACCATGATTGGGCAAAAGTGAAGTCGATAGGGGGAGAAAAAGAAAAAGCTATTTCCAACAATGAGTTTAATATTCGTGATAGGGCTTATGAGCATATGAAGGCTAGGTTATTAGAAGAGCATCGTTTTATTTACCCCCCTGATTCACCTGAAAGAGAAGATTTCCTGATTTTTTTAGAAGTCTGTAAGGAACTGGGTGTAAGACCGTTAATAGTGTATTTCCCCAATCATGGTAAAATATTTGACTATTACGTCCAAAAGTTTCAGTTAGAACATAGCAAGATGCAAATGCAGGAAACTCACGAATGGTTTGTTGAAACCGTTAAGTCTTATGGCTTTGAGTTGGCTGATTTTGCTGATATGGAATATGTTGATTATGCGAATATTGAATATTCACATCCTGGAAGTTTGGGATTGGCTTATATTAATGAATCAATTAGCAAATTTTATCAAAAAAGCTAGTAATTTTTTACAAGCCAACACTCTGGCCTTAATTGCATTTGTCCAGTGTGTAATAATTGGCCTTATTTTTATGGTGGTGTTTGTTCCTCCAGTAAAAATTACTTTCATCTACAATGGTTTTTAATCCTTAACTCTTTCGACTGGATTTCTGAGAACTGGACTTTTCCCGAAAGTTGGACCACTTGATTCTTAGATTTTTCTGGTCTTATTCCCTCTCCACCCGCCTGTGTCAGCATAGTTGTCATCTTGTTACTGTCAGACTCTTATAGAATCTGAGGGGGCAAGGAGATGACTGTCATGAGATATTCAAACGAATGGAAGGCCGCGGTGCTAAAGAAAATGCTGCCACCGCACAACCAATCCCTTGTCGCGCTAGCCATGGCGGAAGGGATTTCGGCGGCCA
>JACDDG010000101.1 GCA_013817115.1 Parachlamydiaceae bacterium
ATGTAGCCGTTGGTTCAAGTCCTTTATTTAATGGGTTAGTTTTCATCTACGGACTTCCTATCCTTTGGATTTGGAAAATTGTTGATGAATTGCAATACTTTAAATATAGAAATGTAGAGACGTTGAGGAAAAGTGGTTATGGGCTCATGCTGCTACTTGCTTTTGGAGTAGTATCTCTCAATGTGAGACAAATATTCCATGGTACCTTCATCGATAATTTGAAATTCAGCAATGCTGAGATCTACAGTTACTCCATTGCATGGCTAATTTTTGGTATAATTCTACTGATCCTTGGAACGTATTGTAAAAATAAAGTGCTCCGTATGGCTTCACTTGCGTTTATGATTCTCACCATTGGAAAAGTATTTTTTTTCGACGCAAGGGAACTTGAAGGACTGTTGCGTGTGGCCTCATTCTTGGGCTTAGGCTTCAGCCTTCTTAGCCTGAGTTGGTTCTACACCAAGTTTAATTTTCCGGATACTAAAGTAAAGGTTGCTCAAGCACCTTCTAATATCACTTGACTTTGACTGCATCAGAAGTGTTGCTAGGGGTTGTACTAGTTGCTATTCCAGGGGCAAATCCCAACTTTTTGTAGCTGCTGCCATAATTCTTTTCGATCAAATCTTGCCACCCAGTATCCCACACGATATAAACTGTCTTATCGATAAAATACCAACTGCCAATAGATTCGTCGCTTCCAATAGCACTTCCATCCGGATACAAGACAACAGTTGTGCTTTTATCTTTGTCGTCAGTGTATTGCCACTTGCCGATTACCCAATCCGCAATTTTGCCACCGCTGGCATTCGACTCGCTCATCTGGGAACAGCCCGGAAAAAAAGCTAAAAGCATAAAGCTAATGAAATATTTCAAAATAATCTCCTTTCAGTATCTTTTAATGTGCATCGGAAAGCGCCTCGATGCCGGGCAAGGTCCCGTATTCAATATATTCTAAGGAGGCTCCACCTCCTGTAGAAAGATGCGAAATCTTATCGGCCACCCCTGCTGCATATATTGCAGCTATAGAATCGCCTCCACCAACTATTGTGGTTGCTTTTAAATTTGCTATCGCTTCAGCTATGGTTTTTGTCCCCATCGCAAACGCTTCAATTTCAAAAATTCCAAGAGGACCATTCCACAGTACTGTTTTAGCATTTTGAAGTGCTTGCTTAAACTGTTGAATTGTTTTAGGACCAATGTCGACTCCATGCCAACCTTCAGGAATTCCTTCGTTTACTTGAATGATTTTGGTTTGAGCTTCTGCTTCAAGTGACTTGGCAATCAAAAGATCAGTCGGAAATAGTAAGGGAATATTTAATCTTCTACTTTCATTCATCAAAAAATAAGCATTGTAAACATAATCTTGTTCGTACAATGAGTCACCAACTGAAATGCGATGAGCCTTCAAAAAAGTATGCGCCATTGCTCCGCCAATTAATAAAACATCAACTTTTTTTAAGAGAGCCTGAAGTGCGCCCATTTTTGTAGAGATTTTTGCTCCTCCAATAATCCCAACAAATGGTCTTTCGGGTTTATTTAAGGTTTTTCCAAGAAATTCAATTTCCTTTTCTAGGAGAAATCCTGCTGCTGCCTTATTCGGAAAGAAGTCTGCAATCGCGGCTGTTGAAGCATGGTTACGATGTGCTGATCCAAAAGCATCGTTCACGTAGAGATCTCCCAATTGAGCTAGAGATTTAACAAACTCAGCATGTGCTTTTGGATCTTCTTCTCCTGGGTAAAAGCGTAGATTTTCGAGCATTAGAACATCGCCGGGTCGTAAATCGTTGGCAAGCTTAGCAACGTGGTCGCCAATGCAATCAGGAGCAAGTGTAACATTTTTGTTCAGTAATTTTGCAAGGTGTTCAGCGCATGGCTTCAAACTGAGCTCTTTGACTTTTTTGTTCTTTGGACGGCCAAGATGGCTCATAAGAATGAGGGAACAGTCTTGTTCAAGCGCGTAATGAATGGATGGTAATGAGGCCTTAATGCGCGAATCATCAGTAATACTTCCATGGGTATCCATGGGAACATTAAAGTCGACTCGCATGAGAACTTTCTTACCTTTTAAGGGTAAGTCGCGGAGGGTGAGTTTGTGCATTTTTTTCCTAAAGATTCGAGGTGATCATTTGTGCATATGGGGGTTTTTTTCTTTGTTAATAACAGGCTTTGGATTTCATGACAATCCCTTAGCTAAGGCTCTGTCTCACTTGCATCAAGCAGCGTGTGCGGGGCTTATAGAGGCTTTTACGGAGTTTGGTGGCTTTCTGGCGCCCCTACCGGGGGGATAGGAGCATGAACGGTTTTTCTAGATTCTAATTTAACTGTATATTAACGATGTTCTATCCCCCGGCAGGGGGAACTGTTAATAGCCCCGGGTGCAGCGATAGCGGAACCCGGGGTTTAGGCCATGTCAAAACGTGCGCCCCGGTAGGGGCGCCAGAAAGCCACCAAAGTGCGTAGCCACAGCTGTAAGCCTTCTACACGTTGCTTGATGTGAGTGCGGCAGAACCTTAGCTTCAGGGAAAGCCTATAAATTGAATTGACTATTTCACATTCATCTATTTTTTATCTAAAATCCAAGAAATTTTATTTTCAAATTCTTCTTCAAGAGAAAAACTAACTGAATGTATGAGGTCGTAAGCTGTGGCCACCATATAGTCGGCAATCAATTGAAATTTATTGTGATGCTTATTTCCATAGTTAAGGATCTGGAAAAGAACTTGAAGTGGATTTTGTTTAGAATTGATAAAATTCTTTATTTCTTTTGTCTCCGTCAAAATAATAAATTCTTTAACTTCTTCGATCAATTGATAGGAAATGTCCTCATCGAGGTCCTTAAGGAAATAAAGCTCTTCAGGAAGAAAATCTCCCGGCGAGTTTAAGCAGCGAATGATTTCCAAACAATCTGCATCGTGAATGATTTTTTGTTCAAGACTTTTTGGATTTTTATCGTCCTTATTAGCAATGCAATTGCCAAGAAATTCAGCCTGATCACTTTGCAGCTTTTGATCCTTAAGAATTAAAAAAGGCAATTGAATCTGCAAAAAAACATGAAGATGTAATTAAATTTGCCGAAAAAATTCACTGGCTTCATGGGACAAATAGCTCTATCCTCCCCATGATTAAATACAATTAGAAAAGATCAATCCTCTATCTAGCCATTTTAACTGACCCTAGCCCCCGGGTTGTAATATATCGGCGCTCCTCGTTAATAGCTTACTGTTAACTCGTCGCTGATTGCATCATCTTGATATCATTTGAAAATCTGCGTCTACGCATAGGTATTATGTGGTCTGATGCTCCGACTTTCAACCTATGGCTACCACTACAATTAGCTTGATTAAAATCTAGAAAAGGGTATGGTGGTGATAAGTAAGTTAAAATCGATTTAATGGAGCAGTAAAAAATTATGCGTAAAATTATCCTCTCAACTTTTGTTTTCATAGCTTTCACGCAAACTGCTTTTGCAGCTTTACCTCCTTTCTATGAAAGTTTGGCCGAACTCAATGTCATGTTAAGAGATCCTCGGCTCGCAGAAAAATTAGGGAGCGGCGAACCTATCTTGAACATCCAAAAAAATGATCAAGGTTATCTAATCACCGGAAATAAATACCAACTTCAAGCCAATGTCACCTACATAAACCCGAAAAAATAGGACTGGTAGGCCCTGCAATATTCACAATCGATTTTGATAACCCAATTCCTGTTTCAGTTTCTTCCAAGTAGATGATTAATGAATAAATTGGCTTCTGATAATTCTGACTTTCTGACGATAAAGCTGATCCACGCCCCGACTATGATAAAGAAAGGACAACAGCAAAATGGCAAAAACAGATTTAGCCGCCTTAGAATTATTTCAAAATGAGTTTAGCAACACCCTAAACGGAGAGGTGCGTTTTGATGAAATCACAAGAATAGCTTATAGTGTCGATGCCTCAATTTATGAAATTCAGCCAATAGGGGTTGTCACGCCAACAAATCGCACTCAATTGATTTCAACATTAGAAATAGCTGGTCGTCATGGTATTTCAGTTATTGCTCGCGGCGCAGCTACAGGAATTACAGGAGGCTGCATTGGTCCGGGACTTGTCATCGATGTATCAAAATATCTAAAAGCCATCATCGAAATTAATTATGGAGAAGAATTTGTCATTTGTGAGCCTGGAGTCATTCAAGATGAACTTAATGCGCAATTATCTTCTCATGGCTATCGACTAGGGCCCGATACTTCTACCGGAAATCGTGCGACTATTGGGGGGATGCTTGCTAACAATGCTGCCGGTGCACGCTCATTGCATTATGGTAAGATGGTAGATCATGTCGAAGAGGTTCTTTTAGCGTTAACTAATGGAGAACTTATTCGTCTTAAAGAGCTATCATCTGAAGAACTACAAGAAAAAATATCGCAAGAAGGTCACGAAAGCGAGATCTACAAAAAAGTCCTAGGCCTTAGAGAAGAATATAAAGATGATATCCTGCTGCACTTTCCAAAGATTCCACGCAGAGTTTCAGGATACAACCTAGATGAACTCATCAAAAATGAAAATCTAAATTTGTCTAAGCTGATTGCAGGATCAGAAGGCACCCTCGGTATTGTTATAGAAATGAAGTTGAAGATTAGCAAAAAACCAAGAGCTCTTGGCCTATGCATCATACATTGCCATGAAATGCTCCCTTCGATGAAATATGTTCCTGAAATGCTGAGATTTCACTCATTTTCTCTTGAGATGATCGACGCTCACATCCTAACAGCAGGGCGTAACCATCCAGCAACTCAGGGAAAGCTCAAGTGGTTAGTTGGAGAACCCAATGTTGTTTTTGTCGCCGAATTTGAAGAAGCAAATGAAGCTCTTGTCCAAGAAAAACTTGCTCTGTTTACTACAGAAATGCAAAAGCTAAATGTAGGATACGCCTATGTACATGTCACTAATCCGCCTGAAATGGACGCTGTATGGGCTGTTCGTAAAGCCGGTTTAGGCCTTCTTCTATCGAAGCGAACATATAGCAGGGCCATTGCTTTCATCGAGGATATATCTGTGGGTCCTGATTCCCTGGCTCCATTTATGGAAGCATTTCTAGCATGTCTTAAGAGGTTTGGGAAAGAGGCCGGAATTTATGGACACGTTGGAGCTGGATGCATTCACATCAGGCCTTACGTTGACTTAAATCAGGCTGATGAACAAAAAACGATGGAAAAAATGATGCTTGCAGTTGCTGAACTGCTTCTAGAGCATGGAGGGGCATTAAGCGGAGAACATGGTGATGGTTACGTCCGTTCATGGCTGAATGAAAAGATGTTTGGTGAAAGGCTTCATCGGGCTTTTTGCGAATTGAAAGCAGCCTTTGATCCTAATAATTTAATGAATCCCGGAAAAATTGTTCATGGGGCTCCACTTCTGCATGATCTACGCAGTTCTACCAAAGCTGAAGTTTCGAAAATTGAAACGTTTTTAGACTTTAGTAAGGAAGGGGGATTTGAACTGGCTGTAGATCTTTGCAATGGAAATGGTCTTTGTCGCAAAAGTGAGGGGGTCATGTGTCCTTCTTTCCAAGTCACACGTGATGAATATGACACAACGCGTGCTAGGGCTCAGGCATTGCGCGCGATAACCCATGGAACTCTTCCGAAAGAATCTCTTTCCAGCCAAGAGCTATACGATGTACTAGATTTGTGCTTGCAGTGTAAGGGGTGTAAAACGGAATGCCCTTCACAAGTTGATATGGCTAAAATGAAATCAGAGTTTTTATATCATTATCACAAAAAACACGGATATTCGTTTCGAACGCGTCTTTTTGGGGAGATCGGAACAATAAATAAGCTAACTTCTCCTTTTGCGTCACTATTTAATGCTGTAAGTGAAACCTTTATAGTTAAAAAGTTATTAAGTTGGATCGGAATCGCCCCTGAGCGCACTCTTCCAAAGCTTTCGAACGAACGTTTTTCAAAGTGGGTGAAAAGGCAGTCTCAAAGCAAAGGAACAATTCCCAAAAAACGTGTCGTGCTATTTAACGACACCTTCACGGAATTTAATCATCCGGAAATCGGAAAAGCTGCTTACAAAGTTTTAATGTCGTTGGGATATGAAGTAATAGTGCCTGCTTGGAATTGTTGTGGTAGAACATTATATTCCAAAGGAATGTTATCCGAAGCCAAAAAAAGAGCCGACGCACTTGTGGTTATACTTTTTCGGTATGCTGAAGAAGGAATTCCTATTGTTGGACTAGAGCCCAGTTGTTTATTTATGATGAAAGATGAATTTCAAGGTTTTGTTAAACAGGATGAACAATTAAAAAAAGTTCAATCCTCATGTATTACTTTTGATGATTTTATTTATCAACACATTGTTGAAGGGGTGCTGCCCTTACCTCTAACTTTTCAAGAAGTTGACTTTAAATTTCACGGGCATTGTCATCATAAATCTAGTGGGGGAATAAAGACCTCTATGGATGTGCTTAATAGCTTGCCGGGTGCTCAGGCTATAGCCATCGATGCAGGTTGTTGTGGAATGGCAGGATCTTTTGGATATGAGAAAGAGCACTATGTCATTTCTATGGCAATTGGTAGCCTGAAATTATTCCCTGCGATTAATAAGCCTTCAGAACGTATTTTTCAAGTTGTGGCTAATGGAATTTCCTGTCGTCAGCAAATAGCAGATGGCACGGGCCGTCAAGCTCTCCACTTAGCAGAAGTGATTGCTCAACGTCTAATAACTGAGGTATGAAAAAAAAATGATTGTTAACACCTTCGCAAAAGCTTTGGCATTTTGGAATCCGGCCATTAATCATTTTGCAATCAATCAAAAAACCATCGGCAGATTTAATATTGATCAAACGGTTTTGGTGGTTCGTCGCATAGCCCTGTATGCTTTAGGTGTTGTAGGGGCCGTTTTTGCTTTACAGAGCTCTATTTATCTTTTTACCGGTTGTTGTGTAGTCTTACTGCTATGTTATAAAGGCAAATATATTGAACGATTTGAAAAATTGCGAGCACTAAAGGTTTTAGATAGGCTAGCAGTCAATTTTTTTAAATCTTTTGGAGACGTACCAGTTGATGCGATGATTTATGCCTCGTCTTCACCCTCTGTCGTTAAGTCATTACTCTCCGTAAAGGGGTTAATAGGTAAGACGAATGCCAAATTTAAACTCAATATATCCTTTTTAGTTTTACAAAGCGTAGGCTTGCAACCGAAAGTTCCAGCAGTTTTGGATTTTAGCTTCAAAAAAGTCTTGAAGAGGCGGAAGAATGGTTCTGTAGCTACTCAAATTATACCTGAAAATCACGTA
Organism: Parachlamydiaceae bacterium; assembly: GCA_013817115.1. Taxonomy (GTDB): domain Bacteria; phylum Chlamydiota; class Chlamydiia; order Chlamydiales; family Parachlamydiaceae; genus JACCRY01. The sequence goes on from JACDDG010000101.1 coordinate 7,285, forward strand.
AAGCATAATGCAATTGACGAAGCCTACATCTGTGGAGAGATAAGAAACGGTGCAGATACTTCCTTCGATGTTTTGAAAGTACTGATTGATTCTGGAACTTTTAAAAAAGGGAAGACGAATAATCTTCACCGGGTAACACTATTAAATCACCGTGAATTCGCTTTCTATGCTATTGAAAAGGGAGCGCTTGAGCCAAGTGATTTTATGGAAAATGACCTTATTGATTTGTGGTCTAAAATTCATGATGAGGAAATGATTCGGCTATTTAGAAAAAAAGGTTTTAGCATCGATTTTGCCGATAATTTTGGTCGTACTCCATTAATACAAGCTATTGCTGAGATGAATTTACAAAAAATTAGTTTTTTAATTGAACATGGCGCAACGTTGCCGCAAGGCGATGAAATTATTAATATCATCGAAGTTGATTTAAACAATAATTTACAGGACATAAAACAAACCGTAAATGAATTTCTTTTTGATAAAGAAGATATTCGTAGTGGGTTATACCGAAGTGCGTTCAATTTTGGTTTTTGGCAAAGAGAAAGCTCCCGCGATTGAGCGATCAAAAATGACCCCATATTATAATATTGGGTCGTTTTTGAT
>JACDDG010000509.1 GCA_013817115.1 Parachlamydiaceae bacterium
TTTCATCTAGAGTTTTGTTCTTAGGTTATTGGATGCTAAAACGAAACATCGATAAAATTGCAGCGTTCACGTCATTGCGCGACAAAGATGGAACTATACTGGTTCGACAACTCATAACACTTACAGAAGCAAAATCTTATCGAATAGAAGTCAGTGAACTGCTTATCCAAGCTGGGCGTTCTCTTGATGCTTCTTTTGTAGGGAGTATCGAAGTTGAGTTCTTTGCGGCTTCAAATCTTGTATTTGCTTTTCCGGCAACAGTGATTAATTATTATGGTGAGGATTTCAGCAGTTTTGTTCACACTGCACAACGTGTCTATAATGATTTTGAAGATATGCAAAAAAACTCACAAACAGATGTACCGGAATCAGGTTTTAATATTCATGTGGATGACAACAATGAACCATTTATCAGCTTAGTCAATGGCCCCGAAGCTCAGGAAGACAGTAAAATTGAATTGCAGCTTTTCAATAGTAATGGAGATGTGCTCGAGTACACAAAATCTTTGGGTAGACTTGCCCCTTACCAAACAACTTTTCTGTACCCAGCAAGAGAACTTGACCTCGAAGTTTTCTTGCAGCATCAAGTGGGTGCATGTAAAGCAAAATTTAACCTCAGGTGGATATTTCCACGTCTACTTGTCGGCAATCGACAAAAAAAACCTTCTGCATTCGTTATTACTCATTCCTATTACGACTGCTCTACTGCAATAGCAGACAGTAACTATTGGCGCCCTTCAGAACCTGATTGGAATCCTGCTTCTTTAATGATTCCTGTTAAACTAGAAGGATCCCACTTTACCAACATTTATTTTTATCCAATCTACTCCCCTTCCAAACTTGCAGTTGATATCGAAATTTACTCCAAAGAAGGAAAATTACTTATCACTACAGAGAATGTGCTGCTCATTGTATCACCAGCTCAAGGGCACGCTGTCGTCCAAATGCGTGAAATTGCTGAAAATGCAAAACTACTTCCGGCCGATGCGTTTGCTGCAAAGGTCATTGTTCGCCCTGTTGGAGAAAGCTTGCTTCCTGCGCGCGTAAAAATTGCATTAGATATCGGAGATGGAAGAGGCCTTCCATGCAATATATGCATGAATTTGCAACCATTTAATCCACCTCTTGCGTTGAAGACCCATTCCTTTAAATGGCTCCCCCTCTTGAGTGATAAACCTGGAGCCACTGTGTGGCTAATGAATTCCTCACCGCAAAAAAACTTCACTCAGACTGCTACCCTTGAGCTCACTTTCTTCAGAGAAAAAGATAACGCGGTTCTTAAACGTAAAAGTGAACTTGCACCGAACGGTTTCATGGTGATTACCCCTGATGATGATACTGAATTAAACGAATTTCTTGAAGAATCCATCGGTTGGATAACGATAATTTCAAGTAATGCCTACTTAACCACATATTATTTTTCTAATAATCCCTCCGGAATAGTAGGAGGAGATCATGGCTTTTAAAAGAATTGCATTAGCCCGCGTAAAAGACATTCCTGAAGGCAGAAGAATTTTAGTAACAACGCCAGAAGGAAATGAAATTGCCCTTTTTAAATCGAAGGAAGAAATTTTTGCATTAGGAAACGAATGCCCTCATTTGGGAGGCCCCTTAGCAGAAAGTGAAATTACGAGTGAAAACTGCAAAGAAATTGTGACATGCCCATGGCATGGATGGCAATTTAATTTGCGTACAGGAGAATGTGAAAATTATCCTGGGGATGATGCCAAAAAAATTAACATTATTGTTGAAGGTGAATTTGTATATTACTCATCATAATAAAAATATTTTCATGCTATGCCCTATAACTAAACAATTCAAAAAAAGCCCAAAAAATTACAATGCTGGAATCAAACTCTAATTTAAATTTACTAGACATGAAATAACACTTAATGATAGAAAAAAATTAAGGATGTATACCGAAAAGCGTTCCAATTTTGGATTTTTGGATTTTGAGAAAGCCCGGGATTAAGCGATCGAAAAATGACCCATATTATAATATGGGGCCGTTTTTGATCGCTTAATCC
>JACDDG010000102.1 GCA_013817115.1 Parachlamydiaceae bacterium
ATGTATAACCTTAATAAGGAAACTGCTATGGAAGAGAAACAGAATCACTTACAGAGGGGAAATTCGAAGAATTTCTGACACGCCACATGAATATGGTCAAAGAATAAAAAAAGGCGCCTGTGAAGAACTTATAGTTTATTAAAACGGCCCTTAGGATGCGATATAGAAATGCATAATACCTCCTTAATTAAAAATGTATTGTTGTCTTGGAACTGCTGTGGAGCTTTTTTGAGCAAGGTCAATAATGCCTCTAATGAAGAGGGAGAAAAAGCTGCGTGCCCTTGTTTTTCGTGAAGATTTAAACAATGTTTACCTAGTATCTCTAAATGATTAATAAGTTGATTGTCTCTAGTAACGTAATACCCTTCTTCAAATAATGATTTCAAGTTATTTAAATTTTTTTCAAATTCATTTTCATCGTTTAAAAAGAAGTAATCGATATTGCTTGAAATCATATTATAAATAAAAACTTGCATTTTTTTTCTGGCCGCGCTTTCTGTTTCACGACGAATAGAAAATTTAGAGCTAATTGTTAATAAGCAATTAACTAACTTCAAAATGAGTTGCCCAAACGTTGCTTTTACAGTTTTTGGGTATTGATGAGAAAAGAATTGCCACATTTGAAGCAATTGGTGAGATCTAGTGCTGAAGTATCCACAGGAATTAATTTCGAAAAATACATTTAAATTTTCCTCTAGCATTTCGTCATCATTAACAAAAATTTCGTTAATATTTCCATCTATTGCCGCCCAAATAGCGGGTCTATTTTTGGTTTTCCAATTGTCATTGTATATCGAAACTGGTAGATGCAGTGAACAAATGATAAAATTAGATATGGCGCTGCGGTTTACGTCCGTGATTTTCGACGAAAGTAACGTTTTAAGATGAAAAAGAAAAGTGGAAGGAAAACCTAAATCATTTTTATCTATCAAATCTCTTTCTATACATTTTGGGAGGAACATAATCGCAGAGTGGTAATTAGTTGAATTATGACACTGAGCGATAGTATCTTCCATTATAGGTGTACTAAATAATTTATTTAGTAAAGTGTTGCAAAAAGTTTGAGGTAGTTCTGTAGAATTTGGGTGACTTTGGTGGTACTTAGATAGGGAAAGGGTTTCTTCAACAAGAGAGGTTATTTGGTCAGGATAAAGGTTGTTATCGTTTACTAGAGTAGAAAATAGTTCATTAAGATTTTGAAAATTTACGTGCCAGTACTTTCTCGGAATTTTAATGAAAATAGTTAAAGCTTTTGCGGAGGAAAAAGGGTCATTATAGCTAAGCAAAGTGACGATGACATTTTTTATGGCATTAAATTGGTTGTAAATAGTGAGCGCTATAATTGCTTGTAGCATGTTGTCATGAAGATGATCTTTCACGAAAATACAATCATTAGTGTTCTCTAATTTATTTTTCAGGGAATGAGATTCATCACCATCATTTTCTGTCTCATTTGGGTTTATTTTATGATGAATTATGAGGTTGAAAGTTTGCCAAATTTTCGGGAAATTTTTATCGCAACCTACTTTTTCCAAATTTTCAACGATACGGACAAAACATTTGTGAAAAAATTCTCTAGATAGAAGTAGAGGGCCTTCGACTGAATTGAAAAGGCTTTCAATTAAATTATTAATCTCACTCCTGTGAGCAGATTGACTTGATTGCATTAGTTTAAGAGTCCATTCCTCTTTTAAAAATGGTCGATAATTCAAAAAGTCATCCACCATTTGAACAATTTCTTCGACATTTTTATGAACATTCAAGTTTTTTTGTTCAGTGAGAATTATTAAGCTGACGGCTGCCAGATACATAATGGCCGCTCTCAGTTTACTGTCTTTTAAATTTTGAAGTAAATAAATTTTTGAAACTATTTTCGAGTATGAGTAAAGGCATTCAAGCGAAATTTCTTCAAAAAAAGAAAATAATTTTTTGTGTATTTCTAAATACCAAGTCGAATTGCCAAAATCGAGATAGTGGCGGGTAATATTATCTAGAATATACATTTGGCTAACCCCAAGCCACTTTAAATCTTCACAATAGTTATGAACAATTTTAGTGTAATGTTCGATGGAGGACTCAATTATTTCTTGCGGGGAGTAAATACAATTTCTCAGCTTGCTCAATTCCACAACTTTTTTAAAGTCTAATGTCTGATTTGTTGGAAGACTTAAAATCAATTTAGATTGATTTTCGATCAGAGTGAAAATTGTTTTTGAAAATTTCGGAACTGTCTCATTAAGTGTTTTCGTAAACCATTTAGATAAAATTGCATGACCAAGTGTTACCCAGTCTTCAATATCTTCGAGAGGATTAATTTCATTTTTAAATGCATGCTCTAAAAATTTATTTAATAAAGTTATTCCTGAAAGCACATGAACGTATTCGGAACTTTCAGTGAGCAAGGTTAAAAGATTAAATCGAAGATCCACATTTTTCTGATGTTCTTTTGCATCGTTTATGGTTTCAAGTTCCGTAGAGAAAAATGTCGAGGCCACTATTTCGTAGAATTCTGTCGTTTGAATCTCTTCTTCGCTAGATAGGTTTCGTGGAAGTTTAATTGCTTCGCTTAGTAGAGTTAGTACTTCTAAAATAAAATATTCATCTAAAGGGTAATGTAAAGCAATTAGTGAAGAAGTAAGCTTAACCTTGTCTGGCGCTTCTGAAGTGAGTACAAAGTCGATAACGTCTTTAAGATGCGCCTGAAGCTCTATTTTTTCTATTTCACGATTAAGAGTTGGCCAATTATCAAGTACTATTTGCGCAGAGACATAAGGATTTTCCTTCAAAAGACCTTTTGAAATTTTGAAGAAAAGTTCGGCCTGTATACCTTCTTTAGGAAGATTTGGTAAGCTGCTGATTGCATTGAGCAGTGTTAGGGAATAATGTAATTGATCGATAGCAATAAAATCTTCACACCAAGAAATGAATAATTCAGTTAAATTGCTATCGGTTAAATGATCACACTTTTGCATTTTAAGTGCCACCTCTATCCATTCTTTAGCAAGACTGTAGAGTCTTAAATTAAGAAATGAGGTTGCAAGTTTTGCCGGAAGTCCCTTTTTATCGGGAACTATCTGTAATAAACTTATATCGTTTTGAAAACAGCCCTTTATAAGTTTGTGGAGTGTTTTAAGCTTTGAAGTATTTTTAGAGTCATTACTAAGGATTTCTGTCGCCAATCCAAGAGAAAGATCGAAAAAGTTAGTGGAGGTATTATCTAAAAGATTATGGCACTTTAAAATATAGAGATATTCAAACAAATCATCCACTTGGAATGACTTTTTCAAACTAAAAGCAATTCTCAAATGAAACTGAATAATTAAAATCTTTAAATCTTTGGTTAAAAGCTTTCTATCATGTAAAGACCATTTTAGTAAGTTACTAACAGGTGCATAGAGTTCTGCGATATTATCATCAGTGCATGATGAATTTGAGAGGTATTTCAACACATTCGTTAACAAATAGCTGGCCTCTTTACGCAGTTCAATCTCATTTTGAGAAGCTTTTATCCACAGTAGTGCAGTCGACAGATAATCAATTTTTGTACTTTCAAACCAAGAGAGCTCTGTATTTACAAGTACTTGAGAACATAATTTTAATCTTTTTGAATTTAGGTGTAGATTTGTTTTCAGATCATTGAGGAGCAATAGGCTTAACCTTGACTGTTGCACTACAGTAGGAGCTAAATTTTTGATGACCCTTTGCAATTCACAAATGAAATCATCGTAAGGACCGCCCTGAAGACTCAATAGAGGCTGTAATAGATCGATTATAAATTCTATATATTGATTAGAATGCGTCTTTTGCAATTTACCATACTTTTGCATCGTTTTCCACAATTCCACAGTTTCTTTCACTCCAGTATTAGTATCTTTCAATGCTTTATTTAATAGATTTAGCCATAGATCTACGATTTTTGTATCACTATGAACAAAGGTTTTCTCTTCTAGCGATTTTAACAACTGCTCTTTGGCTGTCTGTATAAAATTTTGATCAATCAATGCATTGATAAGTTGAATGCAAATTCTACGCTTATCGGTTCCATGCTGGAATTTATTTACTGAAGACTTAAAACTCTTATTTTCGATTTCAAGCATTTTTAAACTTTCTAAAGCCAACAAGACATGAATCATTAGAAATTGCGAAATTGATGTAAGGGCGATTTCGATCTGGTCGATCTCTTTCAAGCTTGGGGCCAATCTTTTGATGTATTTTAGGGTGAAAAGATCTTTGCTAATTTTACATAGGGTTTCATCTTGAGTTGAAGCTAAGGCTATACAATTCGTTTGATAGATGTCTTTAAATAAAGACAGCGAGTTGTGTGTACATTCCTGAAGCCTAATTTGCAGTTTGTCGTTAAGAGCAGTTAAATACTGTTCTGTGTGTTTTGCAAAAGAAGAACGAAAAAAAAGGGTTCTCATCCCCTGAAAAATCATCTCACACTTACCAGGATTTGAGGAAATGATGACTGGTAAATAGCTAATAAGAACAGTTAGCAGCATGGGATCAATTTCAGGCAAAGCATCTGAATTTTTTGCGGGAAGTGTAAATGACCCGGTACAAACCATCAGGAGTTCGAATCCGATGCATTTAATATAGGGATGAGCATGTTTAAGGCATTCTTTTGCACAATTGATTAGAGCTGCTTTTGTAAATTTACGTTCAACATGTGGCAAATTACTTGGAACAATACGTCGTGAAAGGGGAGTCAGTTCAAAAAAAATTTTAAGTTCATCATCATGCAGTTTAAACAAAGTATCTATTGCCGCAGTAGGATTTGGGGGAAGATCAATAGATAACAAAGGGAAATTTGAGTTTTGTGAGAGAAAGAATAAAGCTTCGTTGTCATCAATTTTGGCAGCCAGCTTTAATATTTGCAGAACCCATTTTTGGGCTTCCTCAGGTAGTCCTTGATCTAAAAGAGCTGAGGCCATCAGGAGGCACATTTGGCGAGCATGTGCTTTATCGGCCTGAAGAAGCACATTAGAATAATCGGATATGCTTAGAGGTTGCAAATGCGAAGAGGAATTTTTAGCTTTTTGTCTGATTTCCTCTGCGATGGCAGTAAAGATTTTGATCTCCTCGACATCCGTAAGCAGCTTTTGTTTTTGAAGCTTTAAAAGTAATTTTGCTGCTTCAGCACTTTGGGAACGTAACAGAATCTTCAAGAATCGGATTCTATGCTGTAGAGTAGCATTTTCTATAGAAGCATGAAGCTTAACCGCTTCATGAACAAGCTCTGGATCGTTTGTGGAAGCCAGCGCAATGCAGAATTCCAAAAGTGGTTCATCAGAATTCGTTCTTTGCATTACACAAAAAGAAATTAATGGTGTTGTTATTTTGTGTATTTCAATTGTTTCCGGAAATCCCTTTAGGGCATTTTCTAAATTGATCAACAATCTTAAGTAGTGCTCTTTAGCAATGAATATAAACGCTTTTGGCAAGTGTTTAATGAGAGTTTTTAATATCCATGGCTTTGGTGTTGAAAGTGCATAGAGGAGAAGTAAGTCATATCCAAGACTGTTTAGATTGTTGTGAGGGTGATCAAAGCATTTAAGAATTTCATCTGCCAGATTATCTGTAATTAGGTCAGTTGGAATTAACCCTCGTTTGAATGGCCCTCTAGGGCTGAGATAAGAAGTCAGTTTGCTTAGACTTTGAAACTGATCGAAGGTTAATTTTAAAAGAGTTTGGATGGCCTCAAGTAAATTAAGGGGAATGGAGATGGCATAGTTCTTAAGATCAATTTTTTGAGAAATGGTCACTTCATGCCAAATGGCTTCCGAATTAGATAGTAGAGCTTTAGGTTCTGGAGTTGATTCATAAAGTTGAGGAGAAGAGTGCATGAGACATTCGTAAACGTGCAAGATATCTCTAAAAGCTTCAATAGGAACAGTGTTATCTTCGATAGTTTCTTTAAGAGCTATTAAAAATGGAGATTTTTCTGCATTAGAGGTTGGTTTTTGCTGTTTTTCTAGATCAATAATTTCTGCCTCATACCAACACGTTGCTTCTATCCATAAGGATCGAGGGTCTTCGTAATGGTTTTCAAGAAGCGAGATGACTGCATTAAAAACAAGGGGAATGAGGGCTAAAGGTTCCTTAAAATGATGGTCCTGCCACTTCTTTTTTAAAAGAGTAAACATTTCAGTTTTTGTTTTTGTGGCAATCATGATCTCAAATAATTTTCGTTCAAGCTTTGGATCCCAAAAGCTATAACCGATAGTCTTATTGGAAATATATGCTACCCAGGCTCTATCATTCGGAACATTTTTGCAGACCAATTTCTTTCCGGCCCGGGCTAGCATAGCTTCCCATCCACCGCAATATTCATGGGTTGGAATGAGTTTAGAGAGATTTAGTTCATTTTTATTGGAAATTTTGCAATTTTTTTGATTGAGTGCTTTGATAAGGGGTAGAATATTTAGCCTTAAAGCATGATGAAGGAAAAGATTTTGATTAATGTTTGAATTATGAACAAAATTACAATCTGTAGCGCCGAATGACACTAACGAAAAATTAGGAAGCACAGTCTTAGCGTTATAGAAAGTATCTCTTATTAATTTGTCTTTTTGATTAATATTTTGTTTTGTTTTTAGCATCTTCGCAAAGAATCGCGTTCCTAGATTAATCATAAGGCCTAAATCGCCTTTATCTATTGTTGTAAGAATGTCGGTGTCAGGGGGTATGCGATCGAAATCTGCTGCGACTGCTCCTGAGATTAGGTCCTGAATGTCTTCGATGCCGAGGGCTATGCATTGTTTTTTATAAAGTTCATTTAAGTTACGGATATAATAGCTTTTTAGGGCAGAAGGAAGAATTCCTCCGATCAAATTGATGGAGGTGAGTGTTATTTGAAAATGTTTTGGAGCCTCTTCGATTAGGTATGAAAAATAATCTAAGAGTGTAAATGTAATGTCATTTTTTCCATGAATTGGCTCTTTGAGAATTTTTATAACAGCTTGAATTTCTTCAGAAGATAATTCACCCATTGGGTAGTTCCGGATGATCTCTTCTCGGATGCATCCGTTGTCATCGACAATTTGCGCTTCTTTGGCTTTATCCCAGAACACTTCCCAAGGGGAAATAGCACCAATGGTTTTAAGTTGCGTAGAGGGCGGATGTAGGGGAGAATTTAATTCGTTAGAAGGGTGTCTTAAATAAATAGCGTTTTTAAGAACGCTGCAGGCTTCAGCATTGTCAAAAATAGAACTTTGAATATTCATAAAAATATATAAAAAGATTAATAGAAGTTAAATGACATGATTGTAATGATGATGAAGGAGGTAGGATAAAAAATCAACATTCTGTTTTTTGTTGTTGTTAGGGAGAAAGCCAAGGGTTTATATAGTTCAAACCACATGATCCCTATGCGTAGGTGAAGGATTTCAAATGATACCATGATGCTGTGATCAGCTACGAGTTAATAGCCTAAGCTATTGCCGAGGAGCTGAGCGCGGCAGAGTGGTATCAATTGGAATCCTTCACCTACGCATAGGGATCATGTGGTCTGATAGTTAGCAATGTGCCCGGAGCTCGAGATGGAGCGGTGCACCTCATTTGCATCAAGCAAAAGTGAAGGCATACAACAGTGTTTACGAATTTGGTGGCTTTCTCGCGCCCCTACCGGGGCGCACGTTTTGTAATGATCCGCCCCCGGGTTCCGCTATCGCTGCACCCGGGGCTATTAACAGTTCCCCCTAACCGGGGGATAAAACATCGTTAATAAAAGGCTAAATTAGAAGCTAGAAAAGTCATTCATGCTCCTCTCCCCCGGTTTCCCCCGGTAGGGGGAACTGTTAATAGCCCCCGGGTGCAGTCATACTTCTACCCACATCTTTTTCTTTACAAAAATAA
>JACDDG010000510.1 GCA_013817115.1 Parachlamydiaceae bacterium
AAAGTCCCAATGGGGACGGCCCTGTCTTTAGCCCATAGTGGGTTCGATCGGTCACATAGGTAACACTTAGTTCATAGACATAGGTAACACTTTTCAATTTTTAAAAAATGTTTTCTATAAAAAACTTCCCGTTCAAAAATTTAATTTTGAACGCGAAGAGAACATCCTTATACCATAACCTTTCAGTTGTTTTGGATGAGTCTTTTCTTGGTGCTATCATCATAACGAGTTAAAAAGCATTAATCAACCCCCTTTTTATCTCTTCGAATTATAATCCTTGAACATCCTGAATTAGAGCCTAGAAGGTGGGAGGATGAGTTTTTTCTTGGTCGGGGGTTTGGGGGCAGAGCCCCCCAATATATTTTTTTAAATTCCGTCTCCTCATTTTTGACGCTTTCTAATTAATATTGGCTTCTCAAAATGGTTTTTAGTCAACTTTCCTAAATAAAAGGGACCGTAGTAAACTTCTATTTCACCGCTCTCACATTTTTTTAGGCCCACATATTCATTGGCAAGGGCTTCTCCAAGGAAATGCGTCTTTGAAGATATAGAAATAGCCCCTCGGGTGGATACTTTTCTAGCATCCATTTCCTTAGTGTTATATTCTGGACCCCTTAATATACCATCCCAGCGCCTGTGTGATTTTTCATAGCACGAACCTGGAGTTTCATATCCAGAGCCTCATGAGGCCTTTCGAAGTTGTAAACGTGTTCAAATTGGCTCATTGCCTGTATTTGTAGTATTAGGGAATTTTCAGGTGGAGAAGCAGTTTCTAGCTTTCATGAAGAGATCATAAAATATGACCTTAGGATTCAGAAGCTTGAGTTGTCAGGGGTGGCCCAATCTTCCGAATTCATTAAATTTAAAGAGCTTAGGTCAAAAGAACTGGAAAAAATTTATTTAATATTATCACAATTGCAAAAGAAATACCCGGTTTTGAAACAAATCATTACAAAAGAAACCGCTCTTGATGTCATCATTAATATTCTTGAAAATTCCAGCGAAATAAAAGAAGCTTCGACAGAGCCAACGGAAAGCTACAATAAACTGAAGCTTCAATCGCTCTGCATCCAATGGATGAATGAAGCTACCAAGCTGGAAATGCTTTTAGATGAACGAAATCAACTCGATCCCAATTTGGATAAAAAAAAATATGATTCGCTCACTGAAAGCTATGAATTAAAAACTGACCATCTAAAGGTTTTTTTAAATGAAATGTCTATAATAACCCTCCTTTCCTTCAAGACATTGAGGATAAAATCAAAGAAAAGAGCGAAGCCTCAGTTTCTAATAATGAAATAGCTGTTGAAACGGATGATCCGATCGATCTTTTGCTTTGCGGCACCGACGTAAGTGGTAGCTGTCAAAGGGTCGATTGCGATGCTCAATTGAATAAAGCCCTTTGTCTTTTTTGCGTCTTCTTTGGGATGGGGAAAAGCCTGTGTTCATGGAGAGATTGTATCCTTTCAACATCAATCCTAAGCATGCTCAAGCCATTGAAGCTCTTGCTCGAAAAAAGGCTGCCATGCTGGGCGTACCCTTACTCAGAATTGCAGATAAGGAAGAGAGCACGGCATAAAAGTGATCACGTAAAGAGTAATGCATGAGATACAAGCATGCTCCCAAATTCCAATATCGAGCTATAGGCTGCTGCTGTTAAGCAACCGTAATTAATTCTTTTTAGCTTAACAATTATTTCGATGCAAAAGGCGGGAATGAGAAAAACACTTTCCGAAGCTCCTGGGTAACCGACTTAGTGGTTGATAAATCAAATGTAGTTATTTTTGCAAAAATTGGTCGCTGTCGTTGGAAAATTGAAAATGAGTGTTTAACACTCTTAAGAACCAAGGATATGCGGCTGAACACAACTATGGGCATGGCGAAAATCACTTAGCCTTTAATATTTACCTGTTTACGCTCATCACATTTTTATTTCATCAGGTTTTTGAACTTACAGATCGTCAATATCAGGCTTGTCGTAAAAAATTTGGAAGTAAAACTCATCTATGGGAAACGCTCCG
>JACDDG010000511.1 GCA_013817115.1 Parachlamydiaceae bacterium
GGTAACAGGTGAGTTCATGAAAATCCTTTAAAGTTATGGAATTAAAATCATTTAAAAGAAGTAATTCCACGTGTGAATGTTTGTGCAATGCCCAGCATAGATTATAAGTAAATTGTTGGTAATGTAGAATGAATATAACACTTAAGCATTTAAAATCAAAGCGTTTTTTTTCAAGTGTTTCTAATTTGAAATGATCATTTTAATTTTTTTAAAAAAAGCAAATTTAATAGATGTTAGAAAAATGGATAGCAGTCTTAAAGAGTTGAAAGCGTGATTCTCATGAAGTGTCTTCGCGATCCCCAAACACGCTCAAACGTTGGATAAACTAAGTGATTGTTAACTTTTTAACAACACTGCTAGATAAGCTGAATAAAAAAAGAAGCGGCGACAGAGTCGCCGCTGAGTCTTACTTATTACATGAGCCTGATGGGCATCCAAAAACATTTTCAAGTTTTTCTTTAAAGTCTTGCTTCTCTTTTTGCATAGCTGTTTTATGTTCCCAACGCATTTTATTGCCTTCAGAAACGATTTCGGCGATTTGTTCAAGTTGTTGATCGCATGAAGCGAGAATATGCTTTTTGATTTTATCCTTTAAAAGTTCCATCCAAGCTTCATCTGCGACACATAATAAATGCTTAGCAAAATCCTTTTGACAATCCTCTGCCTGTTCACTGCAACTTGAATCATGTTTTTGCTCTTTACAACAGCCGTTAGAACTGTGTTCTTTATGGCAAGGGCAACAACAACCTTCTTTATGGTCGTGAGAATGTGACATGATTTCCTCCTAATAGTTAATATTTAGGGCTAACTTAGCAGGTACCATACTTCGAAAAGAAGTGATAGCAGCTAAGTTAGTGTCCTTAAATATATATATGTCATGAGAAGTTGAAAAAGGCAAGAAAAACTTCAAAAAAAAAGTATATGTGTGATGGCTGAAAGGGGTGGAAGTCTAAAAATTATAAAACTCAAGTCATTCTATTGAATGATTTATAAAGCTGAAATTGTAACCGAAGGCTCTACTTCGCTCTGCGTTAAGAATACACAATTCTATTAAAAATCTCTTCAGCAATCCTTTCAAATTCTCCGCTCTATTTTTCCGAAACTTGCTTAATCTAGAAGAATATGCGTTTTTTATGGTCGTGCCATTTTTGTCTCCCTAATATTTTAAATGAATAATGTTCTGTAGGGATGTTAATAAATATAATTCGTAGTAAGCCACTACATAAAGTTGTTTTTTTTCTAATTCACAGTAGTTGAAAATTTTTTGAGTAAGTAAAATTTTGTTGTATAATCAAAGTATGGAGGAATAAATAAAATTTTGTCTAAATGTTTTATAAAGGATATATGCTCTAAAAAAAAGGTATGATATGGAAAGTTATAATCAATATTCTCATGCACATAATTTAGGAAATTCTGATCCGCAATCGCAATCGAATGAAGAAGTTATAAAAAAGGATAATAGAAGCGCAGCTTATAACTCAATTTCTAGAGAAATCAAAATAATTAATAAGATAAGCTGTAAGTCTAATGTGGTTAATAAAATTAACCAATTAGAAAAGGAATTAAATGGTCTTTACGATGAAATTGAAAAGTTTAAAAATGAAAAACCTGATACGCTAACTAAGAATCAAAATGAAAAAAGAATAAATTTTATTAGTGCAAAAGAAAGGATTAAGAAAGATATTCTCGTTTTAGAGAAGTTTCTTCCAACCGAGCAAGAGGAAGAGCCTGCAGCGATATTTAAAATCGAAAATTGTTTTCGTGAAGTTTTAAAAGAAGAATTTCCGGAAAAAAATACAATTCAAGAAATTTACACAAATTCTATTAATCCTTTAGTTAAAGAGGCGAAACAACAAATTACAAAAAAATCAAGGCATTATTCAGCGCAAGCTGCTGCAGTGCGCTCGTGAGCGTACACATTTAGCAAGGTGAAAGTCCTTGTCAAAGGTAGCCAAGCCTTTGTAACTGAAAATAACTGCGTCACCGTGAGGTGGGGTGGGAAGCAATTGGACGTGAAAG
>JACDDG010000103.1 GCA_013817115.1 Parachlamydiaceae bacterium
CAATTGTTAGCACTCCTTGAATGGGATACGCCTAATCTTTGCTTGATGCGAGTGGGGCGATGCCCTAGGCTTTTATAAGTCAGCCCTTCAGGCTGGAAGGCATTTCCAATCTTTTATACTACTTGTATGGCTGTTTGGACTTCCTTCGTGCCAACAACCTACACTTGCAATTTGCACCCACGCTTTTATTTACTTTATTTCCCTTGCCGATAAGCTGCAAAAGAGCTACATTCATACCTATATAACAGGTAGAAACTTCAACAAGGTATGCTCCATGGAAAGTGAAAATAACGTAAAGATAGATATCGATAAAGGTCAATGTTGCGCAAAATCTCCTTGCGAAAGCAAAATTTTAGATCCAGACCTTAAACAAAAACTCGCTAAAATTGCTAAGACTATCCGAGGCCTCAGTATCGATGCAGTGCAAAAGGCTGATTCAGGTCATCCGGGACTACCTATGGGATGCGCTGAAATTGGGGCTTGCTTATACGGCCTCATTCTAAAACATAATCCGAAAGATCCTCACTGGATTAATCGCGACCGCTTTATTCTTTCGGCCGGGCACGGATCGATGTTGCTTTACTCTTGCTTACACCTCGCCGGATTTAACCTTAGTCTTGAAGACATCAAAAGTTTCCGTCAACTTTACTCCAAGACCCCAGGTCATCCGGAATTTCTTGACGCCCCAGAAGGTGTTGAAACCACAACAGGACCTTTAGGTCAAGGCTTAGGCAATGGAGTCGGCACAGCTTTAGGCCTAAAATTGTTAGCAACGCGTTTCAACACCAACGAACATAAAATCTTAGACAGCAAAGTGTTTGTTCTTATGGGTGATGGAGATGTTATGGAAGGTGTCACTTCTGAAGTTTCATCTCTCGCAGGACACCTACAACTAAACAACATTATTGCTATCTATGATGCCAACAGCGTTACCCTTGACGGCCCGTTAAGCCAATCTTGTTCAGAAAACACACGCATGCGTTACGAAGCATATGGTTGGGAAGTTTTTGAAGTGGATGGAAATGATCTCGATGCAGTAGCTTCCGTTTTATCTCGTGCTCGTACTAATCAAAAAAGCCCGCGTTTAATCATTGCTCGTACTATCATTGGCAAAGGATCCCCACATAAAGCCGGCACTTTTAAAGTTCACGGCTCCCCTCTAGGCGTTGAAGAAGTTCAAGCTACGAAAGAAGCGTTAGGAATCCCTCAAGAACCTTTTTATGTTCCTCAGTCCGTAACAGACTTTTTCAATAAAAAAATCGCACTAGATGCTTCTGCAGAAGATGATTGGAAAAAGCTTTTTGATCAATGGGGCAAAGCAAATCCTGAATTACTTAAGGAATTCGAAGTTTATGCACACCATAAAGTGCCCGATGATCTAGAAGAAAAACTTAAAGCTTTGACAATCAAAACACCTGTTGCAGGTCGAAAAGCCTCTAATGAGGTTTTAGCCCTGCTTGCAGATGAACTTCCATGGCTTATCGGAGGTTCCGCCGACCTTTCAGTTTCTGATTTGACAATGCTCGCAAAATTCCCTCTTATTGGTCCTAAGGATTATAAAGGCCGTAACATTAAATATGGTGTACGCGAATTTGGTATGGCTACCATGGCTACAGGAATTGCACAAACAGATATGTTGGTTCCTTTCATTGGAACATTTTTGACATTCTCAGATTACATGCGCAATGCTATTAGACTTTGTTCTCTGATGAAAGAGCACGTGATTTACCAATTTACACATGATTCAATTTTTCTCGGAGAAGATGGACCTACACACCAGCCAATTGAACACTTAGCGGGATTACGAGCAATTCCAAATCTTTACGTCATCCGACCAGGAGATCAAAATGAAGTGAAGATGGCCTGGATTGCAGCTCTAAACTATCAAGGACCGACAGCTTTGATCTTGTCACGCCAAAGTTTACCTGATCTCGAACTGACTAATCGTCCATATTCCGATGGTTTAGCGCGCGGAGCATACATTCTGAAGAAAGAACCGCAAGGAAAAGCACCAGACTACACTCTAATTGCAACAGGTTCTGAGCTACATCTAGCTGTCGACGTTGCACTCGAACTTGAAAAATTAGGTAAATCTGTTCGTGTGATTTCTATGCCATGCTGGGAACTCTACGAAATGCAAAATCCTGAATACAAAGATAGCGTTCTTGGAGGCAATCTTGGTAAACGTGTGAGCATTGAAGCTGGTGTCGAACAAGGCTGGCACAAGTATATTGGCTCAGATGGCATTGCAATTTGTATGGATTCCTACGGAGCCTCAGCACCTGCAAGCATGCTTGCGAAGGAGTTCGGTTTTACTGTAGAGTCAATCATGGAAAACATTTTGTAAGGCAAAAGTTTTTTAAATGAAACGACCGCACTATGTGATTCTTGGGGCCGGCATCAGCGGGCTGGCCCTGGGATGGTTCCTAAAACAGCGCCATCACGCGCAAATTGAATTAACTATTCTGGAAGCCTCAGCGCGTACCGGTGGATGGATCCAAACGGAAGTCAAAAACGATTTTCTTTTTGAACAAGGCCCACGGAGCTTCCGGCCCCATGGAACAGGCGTTAGCACCTTGCAGCTTATCGAGAGCTTAGGCCTGCAAGATGAAGTGATCTTTGCAGATCCTGCTGCCCGTAAACGCTATCTTTACATTGATCAACGCCTACAGAAATTGCCTTCAAACCCGCTTTCACTCTTATATTCTACATTCACCCCTAAATTGATTTATGCTCTTTGGAATGATTGGCGTGCTCCCAAGGGTATCTTAGACGATGGGAATGTTGATGAGAGTATCTATTTATTCGCAGAACGTCGCTTTGGAAAAAATTTCGCAGAACTTTTTTTTGACCCATTGGTTTCTGGCATCTACGCCGGAAATATCAAAGAACTTTCAATAAAATCGTGTTTTCCTTGGTTGCAACTTTTAGAACAAAACTATCGTTGCATTTGGCGCGGAGCCTTATGCGAAAAAAATAAGAATAAGAATAATGTAGATAAACCCGTTCTAACACCATTTGTGGAAAGTTCCTGCCATAAAGGAATATTTACTTTAAAACAAGGAGTTCAGTCGCTCACAGATAAACTATCTGCAGAATTAAATTCTCACATTCGAATGAACTCATGCGCAAAACGATTGAACTTTGTAGAGGGTGTTTCTGTGATAGAGCTGCAAGATGGAACAAAACTGACAGCTGATAGACTTTTCATTGCAATCCCCCCAAAAGCTTTAGCACCTTTATTATCGGATTATCCGGAGTTGACCACCAAACTTAAAACCATCTCGGCAAGCTCTCTCGCTGTTATTAACTTCGGTTATCATTCCCCTGTTATGAAATATTCAGGTTTTGGACATCTTATTCCTTCAAAAGAAAAGCAAAAGCTTCTTGGAGTTGTTTGGGACTCTTCAGTTTTCCCTCAACAAAATGCCAACAGACAACAAACGCGACTCACAGCTATGATTGGTGGCACTCATTTCCCAGACTTTTCAAGTAATAGCGATAGCACGCTAATCGAAATGACTCTTAAAGAATTCCGTGAACAATTAAAAATAAGCCAAGTCCCCGACTGCATTCACATCAAACGTGCACATCATGCTATCCCCCAATACTCTGTAGGCCATCAAGCTAGATTGTTTGAAATAGAAACAGAATTAAAAAACAAGCCTGCAAAAATCGACTTACTTGGGAATGGATATTATGGAATATCTGTTAACGATTGCATTACACAAGCCTTACAACGAACTCTCCCAGAAAAAGGACATATTTCATGATTCCAACTAGAGAAGAAGAAGCACATAAATTCGGGAAAATCGCATGAGCGGTTACCAACACCAATTTCATGAAAATTTCAGCGTTACGCGAGCGCTAACAGGCTTGACGAATTCTTGGTACCAAGAATCTATTAAATGTAGTAATTATTGGGGTCCATTTTTGCTTGGCAGATTTGGCTCTCGTCTTGTGAACTTGCTTATACTACCCACTTCACTGGCAGATTCTATTGCCCATGTTGCAATGGCAGTTTTTACAATTTGTTTAGGAATTCCACTAGGCTTCCTTTATAATGCGAGACAATGGTTTCTTGGTCTCGAAGGACAACGTCGATTTACATTTTCAGGAGCGATCATCAATTTGATGAATGCTAAAAAACATTTCCCTTGTGGTTATTTAGGTGTTGTCGTGGGTATACTTAATCCAGAAGCTGTTGCACATTTTTTTTAATCTATATTTTTTATCATACAATAACTTGAATAATTTCAAATGGAAAAGAATAAAGATCCATTTAGTTTTGAATTAAGAATTTTTATCATGTTCTGCCATCATACGAATAGCTACCCTTTTTACAACAATTGCAGTATTGAGTCCTGTAATACAACCAGCGAACATACCAATGGCTGAGAGTCCCTTAGAGCACAGAAAAACCGTTGTGAATACCTCACCACCACAAATAGAATAACTTTCTTCCAAACTTAAAAGCGCAGTTGCAGATATAATATATCCTACAAATCCTGCTGAAAGCGCAATTCCAGAGAGGTTCTTTAAAATAGTAGCCCCAAATCTTTGCTGCGTAGAAAGCAAGCTATTTACCTCTAAATTAACATCTCGATGCAAACAAACAGTTGAAACTTCTCGTACTGTTCTTACAGCGCAATCTTTATGCCAGGGATGAATAAATTTAGAGTTGGAAGCATCTTTATGTGCAACCCATTGACGTCCTCCATCACTTCCCACATCTTCAAGGCAAACTGGGCAACTTTCATCTAATGATATTTGATCTCTAGGTATAATATATAAAGGGCTTACTGGTAATGACATAATCTCTTCTTTTTTATTTGTTAGTAAAATTATTATATAAAATTTGCGTTTTTTATGTTAATAATGGATTTAAGAAAAGTAGAAAAGTATTGTATATTAAATCTAAATATTATTCTCGCATTGACAAAGTCGAATTACATTTTTGGAGCGAGCATCATCTGAAGGCTAAAAAACATTTCCTAGAAGCCTTTTAGGTATGTTGTGAGGATTTTCAATCCAGAAGCTGTTGTGCATTTTTTTATCATATAATGACATTGCGTGAGTTCACTTAAAAGATGAATAAAAAACCCTTAACTTTTCTTATGAATTTTCATTTTGCCCAATTAATAAATTAGCGAGCGCATTTATAGCAGTTACAATATAAGCATTTATACGATTACACACCGATGGTGCTAAAAAAGGAACTAAAATAGATACATTTGAATTCGCGATAGGATTTCCTTCCAAAATTTGATCTGTTATTATAATTTCTGCAACTGCCAAAAGAATAGTTGAAACGCCAATCTGCGTTTCTTAACAGACTAATACCAAATTTTTCTTTCAAAGATAATACACTATTAACCTCTAAATTAACATCTCGATGAAGACAAAGAGTTGAAACTCCTAGCGCTCTTATTGCGCAATCTTTATGCCATGGATGAATAAATTTAGAATTAGTAGCATCTCGATGAGCAAGCCATTGGCGCCCTCCATCACTTCCAATGTCTTCAAGACAAACGAGACATTTTTCATTTAATGGAATTTCCTCTCTGGGTATATTATACAAACTTATTGGTAATGACATAATTGCCTCCGTTAATTTTTTTCTAAAATAACATATTCCAACTTTTTTTTCAATTCTATTTTGATGGAATCATTTTTTCATTAACTTCTAAATTAATCTTTTGAAAAGGTAAAAAACACCACATCAATAAAAAAAGTGCAATTTCTAAAACTTAGAAATTCTATTGAATTAATCTAATAACCCTGCGATACTTAAGGTATTACAAATTAAATGCTAACGCATTTCGCCATTTTAAAAAAATAGGGACATACATGAATTCTAAAAATTTAAACTTTAATGAGAACTTTAGTTTAACAAGTGCTCTCACCACTATGACAAACAAATGGTACCAAAACTCCAAAGCTCAAAATGCAAGCTATGGATCTTTATTTTTAGGGTCAATTGGTACTCGAATCGTCAATATCTTAATCTTGCCTACTGCGCTTATCGATGCAATAAGTCATTTGGCTGTAGCTGTTATCACACTAGGATTTGCGGCTCCTGCTGGCAAAATCTACAACTGTATCCAGTGGATTCGCGATAGCAATCTAGAAAGCAAATTTTCATTTGCAGGTGGAATCGTCAACTTAATGAATGCCAAGAAACATTTCAACTTATTCTTAGGGCCTATTACTGGCATGATTAATCCGGAAAAAATAACGTCATTTTTTAATACAAATGAAGGAAGAACGCAAAAAGAAATCGATGAAATTTTCCAGAAAGAAATTGATTTTTGTGAAAATATTCGTGATCGGTTTAAAGGCACCAGTGAAATTTCTGAAAAGGCAAAAGAAGGATACGAAAATATTTTAACGATCCTCAGAAAATCTAACGTAAATTTCAAATCAGAGAATGTCCCCTTAGAAATTCATGAAGAATTTAGTTTTACGCGTTTACTTACCAATACAACAAACAACTGGTACCAAAAAACAAAAAAAAATAATGCAGATTTAGGCTCCCTTATAATTGGTTCAATCGGGGCAAGAATTGTTAATCAACTTATAATGCCGGTAGCGCTTGTTGACTCAATATGTAATATTGCGATCAGCATATTCACACTAACGATTGGTGCCCCTCTCGGTATAGTTTATAATGCGATGCAATGGTGTCTAAACAGCAATTTGCGTAGCAGATTTTCATTTTCCGGTGGAATTATTAACATTATGAATGCTAAAAATCATCTTATAAATGCTCCTTTTGCAACGTTTGCAGGAATTCTGGATCCAGAAAAAGCAGCTAATTTTTTCAAAACGAGTAAAAGAAAAACAAAAATTGAAAGCAATTATAATTTAAGATTTGCAATTCTAGCGTGTGAAGATTTCAAAAAAAATACTAAATCTGAAATAGCAACAACTGCTTGTGACCATAGGATTAGTAAATTGAGAAGCTTTCTCATTCCGTAAATTATTCTAAACATCAGCTCAGACTTATTGCTGCATTCGATCTAGTCGCTCCACCATTTTATTTTATACAGGCCAAAAAGAAAGTGGTGGAGTGGCGAAACAACAAACGCCTAATTGCCAATCGCCCCATATCTAGTGTCTTAGATTTCTTTCCTTATAATTGAAGCATTTAAAAAATTTTTGAAAATTCATCTTTTCTTCACCTACTCTTTTATGATAACACTAAATTAAAAAGTAAAAGCAAGGAAACCGAGTAAAACAGGGAGAAAATATGTCACATAAGCGAAAAAGAGATCCGGATGATCCAATACCTCTTAATTTTGATCATGACGAGGAAATCGGGCCTAGCGATCATTTAAAAGAGCCTTTTCAGACTCCTGAGGAAGAAAGAGGAGATAATGAAGACGATCAGTATTATAAAGAAGAAGAAGCGCTAAGTCCAGAAGAAACCAAGAAACGAAAAGAAGAAGATACGATTTGATCAAAAAAATCTTTTTGTAGCCCACTGCAAGGCTCTGCCGCAGCTGTGGGTATAGCGAGGATGTATTTGTCCCCTGGCAGGGGACTTCTTTTTAAAATCCCCCAAATAAGTGTGTAAGTAACATTTTAGCGCAAAAAATAGAGCCACAAAAAAAGCTTAAGTTTTCGAGCCAATTAAAAAAGTGCCCTGCCGGGCACCATGCCACCAACTTTTTAGCTATTGAGAGTCCTTAAGGTCTTTACTTCTTTAATTTTTTGTAACAGTTCAGATACCCCCTCGTTTTTCGGTGGCATCTAAATGAAATAGATTAAATGGCTATTGTTTGAAG
>JACDDG010000104.1:0-7314 GCA_013817115.1 Parachlamydiaceae bacterium
GTTAATAGCCCCGGGTGCAGCGATAGCGGAACCCGGTTTGGATCATGACAAAAAGTGCGCCCCGGTAGGGGCGCCAGAAAGCCATCTAAGTGCGTAGCCACAATTGTTAGCCATTGATGCGAGTTAGGCTGGGCCGCTGCTATAAGCCACAAAAAGAATTTCGGGGTATGTTTTTAAAAGCATGATTCCAATGCAGTGCATCGTAGGCGCCAATTAATTCAAGCAAAGATAGGATGTTAGCAACCTGAAACTTAGCAAAAATCTAAACCGTGGCTTTGACTTATATGGAGGCTACGATGCACGGCATTGGAATGACCGTGCTACAATTGCTGCTTCGCAGCTTGTAATCATAACATTCTTGTCAAAAAAAATTATGGGTAAAACTATCGACGCGTCTCTGCGTTAAACTCTGTTATAAAAATTTCTGAACTTTGCCATGGTTTTGCATTGAATTTTGAATTCAAGGACGGTAAACTTAGGTATAAGGTGAAAACTCCAAAAGTTGAATAAATAAGAGAGGTATCCTATGGCTGAATATCAAGTACTCGCCCGGCGATATAGACCACAGATTTTTGCTGAAGTCTTCGGCCAAGAAGCTATCGTCACAACATTAAAAAATGCAATATTGCACCGACGTTTGGCGCATGCGTATCTTTTTTGTGGATCCCGAGGAACCGGAAAGACGACTCTTGCACGTGTTTTTGCAAAAGCATTAAATTGCCAGACTGCACGCCAAGATTTAGAGCCTTGTAATCATTGCGCATCCTGCAAAGAGATTACCAACGGATCCTCCTTAGATGTTCTTGAAATTGACGGAGCCTCCCATCGCGGTATAGATGATATCCGACAAATTAATGATACTGTTGGCTATTCTTCTGCAACCGGTGGCTACAAAATCTATATCATTGACGAAGTTCACATGTTGACCAAGGAAGCATTTAATGCCTTACTTAAAACCTTGGAAGAACCTCCTGAACGCGTAAAATTCTTCTTTGCTACTACAGAACCGCATAAAGTCCCCACAACGATTTTGAGCCGTTGCCAACGCTTCAATTTAAACAGAATTCCCATAGAAAAAATCTTCACAAAGCTTAAATATATAACCGATCAACAAAAAGTCGAAATTAGTGAAGAAGCTCTTTATACTATAGCCAAAAGAGCCGAAGGCGGAATGCGCGATGCTGAATCCTTGCTAGATCAAATTTTAGCCTTCCATGAAGGCAGCGTAACAGCAGATTCAGTAGCAGATGTTCTTGGCATTGTACCGCGGGAGCTTTTTTTCACTTTGGATCAAGCGGTTAAAGAAACAAATCTAGCAATAGCTTTTGAAATTGCGCATCAAGTATTTTCTCAGGGAAAAGATCTTCTGCATTTCGTAGAGTCTCTGACAGAACATTTTCGAACAATTTTACTTGTCAAAATTGCTGATCAAAATGCACCATTTTTTACATTATCAGCTTCAGATCTACAGAAGTACACTCAGTCCAGTAAGGTTTATACACAAGAACAATGCCTAACGATATTAGATTTTTTGATTGAATCTCTTAACCAGATTCGCTACATGCCATCGGGACGCATCGCTTTAGAAGCTTTGTTACTACGAATTCTGCGCATTCAACAGCGCATTCCTGTAGACTTTTTAGTGCGTCAGCTTCATGAATTAGAGCAATCTATTGGAAAAAATTCGAATAGTTTGTTGCAGTTGCAGTCTCAACCTGCTACGACTCCACTTCATTCATTACATCAAGCTACAGAGCCTCCTATTGAACAACCACTCCCTACTCCGGAACCTACTCAAATCCCTATACCCTCACCTACACCTGTCCCACCACCCTCACCTTCACCTATTCCATCCCCTTCACCGCAAATTCCGCCAACAGAGCCCACACCTCCAATTACTCCTACTCCTACTCCCGTTCCACCCGCTCCTACACCACCAACTGAACCACCAATTGGTCCACCAATTATTTCAGCTATAAATTATGTTAGCCCAGTTATTGAAGCTGCGACCATTTCCATAACAATTGATCCCTCACCCTCAATAAGAGATTTAGGGATCAAAAAAAAGCGGGAGCTTTCAGTTGTATCAAAATCTGAAGTATCTGAGGTAAAGGAAACTGCAGTTTTAAAAATAGAAACTGCAGGATTTGTCGTAGAGATGATCGCAAATGAAAAGGTGACATCACAGCATTACTCACCAGTATCAGCATCAGGATCAGCTCCGATTGAACTTGGTTCACGGCCAACACCTGAGGCTGTGATTTTAGCAGCAAAAAAACAAAGTCGATACGATACAATTTTACATTTCGCTGCAATTGAGCTCGAGGGCTCTTTGCAGAAAACAGCAATTAAAGGATATTAAAATGGGAACAGGATTTGCCAAAAAAAAGAAGCAAGCACGACAAATGCAAGATCAGCTTATGGAAATGCAAAGCAAAATGGAAAATGCGGAATCAACAGGGACAGCGGGCAACGGTCTTGTCACAATTACTCTGACATCTTCCGAAATTAAACATCTTAAAATTAAGCCGGAATGCGTAGATCTGGAAGACATTGAAGGGCTTGAGGATTTAATTAAAGCAGCTTACAAGGACGCAGCGGTCAAGCTGGAAGCCCAGACCAAACCGCTCATGCCTAAAGAATTTGCACAGGGATTGCCGCCGGGAATGTTTTAACATAAGATGTGCATTAGGTCCTGAGTGTCATCTGGCCGCGGCCCTCAGGACATGTACTAGAAATCATTTTACGTTCCACCTTATTAGCAGACTATTTTCTCTGCATCAATATCCATAGGACTACTTTCGTTGCCAGAATAAGCTAATTTTTTTGTCTGATTTCTAAATATAATTTCTTAATATAATTTCTTAATTCCTTATCTGTAACCTGTAAAATGATCCAATAAATATAATCTTAGACAGATCTTAGTATTGGGATGCATCCTTAACATCTTCCTTTATACTCGAGAGCGAGTGATTTTTTGATTTTCCAGTCTGCGAAAAATGCCACCCTGTGCGATTTGCGACGATTCAATAGCCTGAGCTATTGATGAGGAGCAAAGCGCGCCGGATGGCATTTTGTAGCCACTGAAAAATCAAAAAATCACTCGCTCTCGAGTATATTCATCGAAAAAACGGTGTTATCATTGCCTTTCCATTAGTCACGTCATTTCAGGAGAGGGCTGCCCTAAAGTCCCCTCCCGAAATGATGAGTAATAGAAAGATCCTCGGGAGGGTTAAACGTTAATTCTTTTCTAATAAAGAAATTTTCTGAGGAATTCTAACGCTAAGGCACATTGGAAGGGCCTTCTTTTCTTTCCCCTTCCTATGCCATCCTCTGCGCCTTTGCGTTAAAAAGAAAACTTAAAACAGTCTAACGACACCCTTGGCATGGATTTAACGGCTGCTGAATTTGCTGCGCTTGATAAAGCTCAGCTTCAGTCATTTTCCTTGGTGCAAACGGGTCATTAGTTACACGAGGTCCACAATTTAACCTAAGCTGATCTTCTTGCTCTATAAGTTGCCGTCTAAAATAATTCACACGCTGTGTAAAATACTGCGCAATTTCTCTCGACGTGGCCAATAACTGTTCAAAAAATAACGTTTTAGAGGCAACAATTAGCTCTTGTTTTTCCCATGTAATTGCTTGCATGGTTCCCGGCAGCCTTACATTTAAACGCGCTAACCGAACAGCTTCGAATAATCTTCCGGATATGCTAAATACATAGTAATCTTCTACCGGAGTCGCAAAAATGATTAGGTGGAAAAATGGTAAAGGGGGGTCACCGACAAATGATCCTGCTACAGGATTAATACCAGCATTAGAAAAAATACCTTGAATATTCTGCTTGATCAGGTTAGCATCTAAGCGCTGAGAAAATCCAGTTGGATATATGATCTCCACAACGACCCCAATATTAGGAGAAATACTGTAAAGATAATCACTTCCAACCCACTTATCAATTGCAAAACGCACTAAACCGGGAAAGAGATAAGTAGGTTCATCAGGAGATCCGAAGTCATCTCGTCTGGGAGTGTTTATAGGCACTAATGAATCGCGACGAAATTGAGCTCCACCAAACGCAGAGCCGGCATTAAAATTTTCGCCGGGAATATTTCGTGGAAATGCATTTACAGGAACTATAGCATTGGTAGCGGGTTGATTAAAATTACCGGTTGCTGGTTGTGGAAATGAGCTTGAAAAATTTGTAATTGATGGAACACTCATTACACCATTAGCATTTACTACTCCTCGAACAGCAGGAGAATTTTCTAAACCAGGAACATTCGTTACTGATGGCGTGTTAACAGAGGAAAATGTTTGTGCCCCTGCAGATGTAAGAGACGTTGGATCCGATGTTCGTATTATCGGAGCATTGAAACGACTTTCCAATGGACTTATAGGCAGCCCGGGGCCAGCCGCTGGGCCGGCATTCGGGTCGATAAAATTAGTGATAATTGTCGATCCTTGCACGGATGATGTCGTATAAGGGACACTCGGCTGAGCCATAATTCCAATTTGAACTAAGGCTAACATTGTTTGAAATAAAACTACTTTGCGCATAGGATTCCCTTCATTTAAACGAGCGCTTTATTTGACTCCAAAGCCAATGTAAACGTCATTTGTTCGGTTAATTCTGAAGGCCCAAAAAATTGAATGGGCCCAGGGTAACGGTACTCATCGCCATAAGCCCAATTTAGGCGTTTTTCTTTAAAGGTTGCAAATGGCTTCCCCCCAAGATCAACAAGAGCTTTACTAATGACAGCTCTAGAACCTTCTTTGCGAGTTTCAAATACCATCATAGAAACAAGAGGTACCCCCGCAGGCTTCCAGTTTTCTACAGGCTGAGCCAGCTCTTGCACTGCCGCCATATATCCGCTTAGTCCATTTTGTATTAAAACTGCGGCTACATGCCCAAGTGCATAGCAATAATTGGCATCAAAATTTGATGGGCAGCAAGCACGCCCTTCATAGCCGCAAAATAAAGGCTGAGGGTTGAAACGTCCGGAATACTCCCCTGCTAATTTTCGCTTTTCTAGCTGGATTTCTACCATAGACATCAACAAACGTTCTGTTTCAATTTTTGAAACTTGCAGGTTACCATGCGGATCCCGATCTAAAAATAACTGTTGCCTAATCGCTTCAGGGAATAAGTACAAACATTTACGGGATTCAGGCGAAAGAAGCTCAGAAATTTCATTAGGTAATAATACTGAATCTATTTTCGCTAATTCTTTAAATAATTGATTAGAATCAGAAATAAATTCTAGCAAACCTTCAGGGATTAGGATAATACCATAATCTTTAGAATCTGTTGAACGCTTACAGATAAGGTCTACAATATCATTAACAACACATTCAAGAGATTTGTTTTCTGCAGCGATCTCTTCTCCGATTAGAGTGTAGGTGGGATGAGTTTGTAAAGCGCATTCTAGGGCAATATTAGAAGCCGTGCGCCCCATCAATTTAACGAAATAATAGTATTTTTTAGCTGAAAGTACATCTCGAGCTAGGTTGCCGATAATGGAAGAATAGGTTTTAGTTGCGCTATCAAAACCAAAAGAAATTTCAATTTTTTCATTTTTTAAATCACCATCAATGGTTTTAGGAACCCCGATGACTTTTGTTTTAATCTTTTTGTCTAAAAAATACTCAGCTAAATAAGCCGCATTTGTGTTGGAGTCATCACCGCCTATAATGATGAGTCCATCCAGATTTAAAACTTGAACATGTTCAAGGACTTTCGCTTCATTAGCAGAATTTAACTTAGTGCGGTCAGATCCTAATAGGTCAAACCCACCAAGATTTCGGTAGTTTGCTAACAATTCACCTGTAATTTCGAGAGAATGCCCTTTAACAAGGCCTCCTGGTCCGCCTATAAAGCCAAAAAGTTGACTTCTGGAATTTAGAGATTGAAGAGCATCGTAAAGCCCTGAAATAACATTATGCCCTCCTGCGGCTTGTCCTCCGGAAAAAAGAACTCCAACACGCAAAAGTTCTGTAGCTTGCATTACCCCAGCTTCAATTGTCACTTCACGCAAAGCGGTAAGGTGTGGAAATAGTTTTGTCAGTTCATTGATATGATCAAAAAAAACAGAATTTTTCTTGATTGCACACGACTTTAAATTTTTCAAGATTGCAGGTAAACTTGGGCAATATCTTAGTCGATAAAATTCAAGTAGAGAAACCTCTGAAAGCTGAGTCATTCATTCTCCAAAATCAATGGCAAAGAGTTTTAACAAACCATTCAGCAGTATCTGCCAAGGCAATTTTACGTTCAGCTGGATTTAAGAAGTCGTGGTCTGAATCTGGCAAAAGTTTAAAATGTGATTTTTCAAGTACATGATTTCTTGCTTCCCTGTACCTGCTTGCATGAGTTAAATCTACTATATCATCTTTTTCACCATGGATATGCAGCATCGGTATTCTATCGAGAGACTTAAGCTTTTCAGCAAGATTTAACGTGAAAAGTTGTTGTAAAAATGAATATCCAGGCTGTAAACCTTCGATATTCATTAAACATTCTCGCTCTTGAGAACTTAATGGAGCAGAATGCGCTTTTTGCCATTTCTCTTTCCATTGCTCACAACCAAAAACCGGCGCCCAAAGAGCTAAACTTTTGACTGTAGCGAACTCATGCGAGGCTAAAATTGCAACAACCCCACCGAAAGAACGTCCAAAAATAGCAATGCGATCTGCATCAACTAAAGAATCTTTTTTTAGGAAGTCTAATGCCACTAAAGCATCGCTGACCTCGCTTTCAATGGTCATTTTAGAGAAGTCACCTTCGCTATCCCCGGATCCACGAAAATCAATTCTAAGTGTTGTAATTCCATTCGCAGCAAGCATTTCAGCCAATACTACGTATAAGCGCCCTTTTCCAATTTTATTTCCGCCTAGACCATGACAGATTAAAACAGCAGGAGTTTTAATTGCATTTTCAGGACGATGTATCACACCAAAAATTTTTTGCCCATCGTTTAAGAGGGTTACTGGAGTTCTTTCTTCTTTTTTATTCATTTTATATCCTAGTATAATCATATTTATGTCGTTATAGTACTCGACTTTATGATTTTTGACTTCTATACTGAGCGCGGGCACAAATTGAGGTTTTTTGCTGCGCCAAAGCTCCCGTGATTAAACGATCGGAAGTGACCCAATATTGCAATATGGGGTCACTTCCGATCGTTCAATCCCGGGGCTTTGGCGCCCAAAAAACCCGAATTAATGCCCGCGCTCAGTATATCTTACAGAACGCATTGTATAGCTTTCATCGTTTCAACGCGAGAAATATTTAAAACTTAGCTATTTGGACCT
>JACDDG010000104.1:7324-7750 GCA_013817115.1 Parachlamydiaceae bacterium
ACCTACAGCATTCCATTGCCGCTCATCGTAGCATCCAACCAGCTTAAGCCATGATCGAAAACATAGCAAACTGTAGATGGGCATTAAGACTTTTCTTTTGAATATTTTTTTTGAAACTTTGCACAAACTGACGTTAGATAACCCCTAAGATTCGCCTTTCCCCATCTAAAACATTGCCCTAAAATTTCTTTGTAGTCCACAGTTAAGGCTCTGTCGCTCGCATCAAGCAACGTGTGGAAAGCTTACAACGGTGGCTACGCACTTAGGTGGCTTTCTTGCGCCCCTACCAGGGCGCACGTTTTGTAATGATCCAAACCCCGGGTTCCGCTATCGCTGCACCCGGGGCTATTAACAGTTCCCCCTACCGGGGGATAGAACATCGTTAAAATACGGCTAAATTAGAATCTAGAAAAGCCATTCATGCTC
>JACDDG010000105.1 GCA_013817115.1 Parachlamydiaceae bacterium
GGGCATGTGGTCTGATCATATGGAATCACGATTTTTTATTCTCAAAAAATATCTTTTGACTCTACCCGTAAAGTCAAGTAAGCTCTGAATTTCAGTCCAAACTGAAAAGTTATTGAAAGCTACAGTCGGACACGTATTTTTTTCTTGTTTTTCTCTTTTCTGTATTATAGGAGCCCATAGCCCATGGATAATCTAATTATCGAAAAACATAGCCCCCACATTAACATTCTAAAAATCCATCGTCCGGATGTCTTAAATGCTGTAAATAAAGCTACTCTCGAAGAGATGTTGCAGTTTTTACATAACAAAGAGCATCAAAAAGACTGCCATGCACTCATTCTTACAGGGTCTGGAGAAAAAAGTTTTATCGCCGGAGCAGACATTAAGGAAATGAAGGAAATGTCGCATGTTGAAATGCTGCAATTTTGTGAACTAGGCCAAGAAGTGACTCTTGCACTGCAAAAATCCCCTTTTTTAACTCTAGCTGCAGTTAATGGCTATGCTCTTGGCGGAGGATTTGAAATGGCGCTAGCGTGCGACTTTATTTATGCCTCTACGAACGCCAAATTTGGTTTTCCCGAGGTCTCTTTGGGGATTATTCCAGGCTTTGGAGGAACTCAAAGAATCTCACGAGCTGTAGGAACGCGTTTATCAAAAGAACTTGTCATGAGTGGGCGAATTTTTACCGCTGAAATGGCCAAAGGTTGGGGCATTGTCAATCACCTTGCAGAAAGCGATCACTTAATGAAAGATTGCCTACTTGCCGTATCCGATATTGTTCGGCATTCCTTTTGGGCCACTTCTCAAGCTAAAAGAGCCATTGATATCGGTTATCATCTTTCTATGGTTGAAGCTCTGGAACTAGAAAAGAATATGTGCGCTTTTTGCTTTGCTACTAAGGAGTGTAATGAGGGGATGGCTGCATTTTTAAAAAAACATAAGAAGGGATAATGCTCAATGTCATCTGCTACCCACATGGAACAATTTTCATACAACCAGATTGCTGTCATTGGTGCCGCAGGAAAAATGGGGAACGGCATTTCCTTGCTTATACTACAAGAAATGGCTCGCAATAAAATCGCGAAATCTTCCATGACCTCAGAGGATTTCATTCTCACCTTAATCGACACCAGCCAAGATGGATTGAAAGGATTAAAAAAATATTTGCGAGCCCAAATGTTGAAGTGGGCAGAAAAAAATATCGCTTTCCTACGTCAATCGGTTATGGAGCTCGAATTTCTTATAAGCAATAGAGAAATTATCGATCATTTCATGACAATATCGATGGATATAATCTGCTTCGCATCGTCTTTAGAAGAAGCAAAAGAATCAAAACTTATTTTTGAAGCCATTTCTGAAAACATTGACACAAAAGTACGCATTCTTTCATTGCTAGAAAAGCAATCATCAAAAAGGCCCTATTTTTTCTCAAATACTTCATCAATTCCCATTTCTTTGCTAAACGAACAGGCGGCACTACAAGGCAGAATAATCGGCTTTCATTTTTACAATCCTCCTGCAGTCCAAAAGCTAATTGAAATCATACCATTAGATAACGGAGATCCTGAACTTATTAAACTTGCTGAAACCCTTGCCCAACGTCTGAATAAAGAAATTATATATTCAAAAGATATTGCAGGTTTTATTGGTAATGGTTATTTTTTACGCGAGATTAATTTCGCATGTGCACTGGCAGAAGAATTGAGCAAAAAATATGGTACTTTACAAAGCATCTATATCGTCAATAAAGTGACTCAGGAATTTATGCTGCGTCCTATGGGTATTTTTCAGCTGATCGATTATGTCGGTCTGGATGTTGTTTCGAATATTGGAAACATTATGCATCAATACTTGCATTTGCCGATTAGCTATACAAATATTTTTCAAAAACTAACTGTGAACGGAATTTATGGTGGCCAGCAGTCTAATGGTTCTCAGAAAAATGGTTTTTTTCAATATACCGGCAATGAAATTTCGGGCATATACTCTTCCGAATATATTTCCATAAATGAACTAGAAGGAAAAGCATCCATTGATGAGATGATTGGCACTCCTCCTGATAATCTTTCATGGAAAAGTCTAAGCAAAGCGACTAACCGCGAAATATTGATACAAAACTATTTTGAGAAATTATCTCATGAGAAATCTTTTGGTGCAGAACTGGCAATGAAATTACTACATAATTTGCATAAAATTATAAATGATCTTGTCGAAGATGGGGTAGCGAAAAGTGTTGAAGATGTTAAAAATGTGCTTAAAAAAGGCTTCTACCAACTGTTAGGATAAATGAGTGTATGGGAACATTTAGAAAAAAACTTTACGTCGCCGCCGGATACAATACCATTTACTATGGCTTTGGCCGTCGAGAATTCGACCCGACCAAACCGATGCCTAGTTTTGAATCCTATCTTAAAGAAACTTCTCAAGGTACATTAGAGCAAATTAAAAGCCAAAATATTGATGAAGGGGTTATTGGCAGCTTTATGTCAGCAAGCTTCCTCAAACAAGCAAATTTACCCGGGTTTCTTCCTTTTATGGTCCCTGAATTGCTTGGTAAGCCTTGTACTGCCGTTGAAGGAGCTTGTGGCACCGGTGGACGAGCCATTGCTATCGCTATGCGATCTGTTCTTTCAGACCTTGCCGATGCAGTATTCGTAAGTGGTTTTGAGATGCAAAATAGCGTGAAATCTGTATACGGAGCTGACCTTCTCGCAGGTGCGGCGTATTACAATAAAGAACGAAAAAAAGGACATGCTCATTTTTTTCCAGGAATCTTTTCGGAACGGGCAGGAGCATACTACGAGGCATACGGGATGGAACTCACTCGTAAAGCCATGGCAGCTTGGTATCAACAAGCAATTCACAATGCACGCAAAAATCCAAGAGCGCAAGAATTTCATAATACCACCAAAGATTTATTGGCTTTAGGGATGACTCCACCTAATCCTGAAAACTTTGTCCCTAATATGAATCTTTTTGATTGTTCAAAAATAAGCGATGGAGCCTCATCCTTACTTATCCTATCTGAAAAGGGGCTTGAAAATTGTGGAATCAACAAAGCTGATGCAGTTGAAATTGTAGGTCTAGGGGAAGCTGAAGGTGATATAACTGTTTCTCCGACATCGCTGCTTGAGCTATCCACCACCCGTTTAGCGGCCGCTAAAGCATTGACTTCTGCTAATCTCACCATGGATGATATCGGGTGGCTTGAAATGCATGATTGTTTCTCCATTACCGCTCTTTTAACTATCGAAGCCTTAGGATTAGCTGAAAAGGGGAAAGCATCGGAATATATATTAGAAGGGCACTCTCAAAGCACCGGAAGTTTGCCAACAAATTTATCCGGAGGCTTAATAGGCTTTGGACATCCTACAGGAGGCACAGGGGTACGACAAATGGTCGATTTGCTTAAGCAGCTCACAAATAAAGCAGAAAACCAAGTGCAAGCGAATGCTAAGAAGTGTTTCGGTATGATGATCAGTATGGGAGGTAACGACAAAACGGTCACCTGCCTAATAGTTAAAGCCTGCATGTAAGATACAAATTTAGGATAGAAAAATGGACTTGGAATTATCTGAATCACAACTAGCCTGGCAAAAAAAGGCCAAAGAATTTGCTGCAGACAAAATAGCTCCGCACATTGAAAAACTTGAGACTGATTATAACTTTCGCCAAGAGCTATTTCAGCAAATGGTAGAAGAAGATTTTTTTACTTTCGCTATACCACCTAATGAAGAAGGAGATCTGATAGCCTATCTATTAGCACTCAAAGAAATTTCAAAAGTTGATGCAGGTATTGCCGTAGCCATGAGTGTAACAAGTATGGTTGCAGAAGCCATATGGCATTATGGAAATTCTAATCAACAAGAGCGTTATCTCGCTAAATTCTCATCGGGTGAATGCATTCCAGCCTCCTTCGCACTCACAGAAAAAAATGCAGGTTCGGATATCAAAGCTATTCAGACCAGCTATTCAATCGACCCGAATAATCCGGATATTTACATTCTTAACGGAGAAAAGCAATTCATCACCAACGGTGACAGCGCAAAAGTAATCTTAGTCGTAGCAAAATTAGATCCATCTCCAAAAAACAACCCAGACGTTTTCAGTGCCTTTTTAGTAGATTATCAAACACAGGGACTTACTATCCCTAAAAAAGAACGTAAACTTGGATTATTAACTGCCAATCTAGTCAGCCTCAAATTCGATCATTGCAAACTTTCAAAAAATCAACTTTTGGGCAAAGAAGGAATGGGGTTTAAAATAGCCTTAAGCTCCCTGGATAGCGGTCGTTTAAGCGTAGCTGCGCAATCTCTTGGAATTGCCGAAGCGGCTTTTGAAGCTGCTGTGGAATACGCTAAATCTAGGCACCAGTTTGGAGCTCCCATCAGCCAACAGCAAGCCGTTGCATTTAAGCTAGCGGATATGCGTGTAAAATTGGATGCAGGAGAACTGCTGATCTTTAAAGCTGTCTGGTTGCGATCCAAAGGGCTTCCATCCACTGCAGAGGCATCAACGGCAAAACTTTTCTGCTCCGAAGCTGCCAACTGGATTGTCAATGAAGCTTTACAAATACATGGAGGGTATGGTTACATCAAAGATTACCTTGTTGAAAAATATTTTCGTGATGCCCGGGTCACAACACTTTATGAGGGCACCAGCGAAATTCAACGTTTAATCATTGCTCGACATTTGTTAGCTTAGTCAAGGCTCATTAAGGAATAATAAAGTTTGTCTCTGAAGGAATTTCTAGTGTTTCGATAATGTCTAAGGGTGCAAGACGATGCGGGACACGCCCTTCAAAAAAATGGTGCATATGGATCAAATGAGGCAAGAGTGAACTGAACTTAATTGAACGTCCGCTTTCAACGTTAGTGATAGTTATATCAAGATTCGCCATGCTGCAGGGATTTTTAATAGATTCAAAAGGAGAGGCATTATGATCGGAATATAAAGTAAAGGGGCAAAATTGAGCGTTCATCCAAGGTCCGTCAACTGTAACTTTAAATTTGTTTTCAACAAGTTTGCCTTTGCCAATTCCCTGTGAATATCGAAAAATACTTGATAGTCTCACTGCGATAGCATAATAAGTGATTTTTTTGTCCATAAGAGTTCTTCGATCCTCTTCACAACATTGGAGCAAACCCTCATCTGGAGCGAAAAAACCTGTAACCGAAGAGCAACCATATAAATTTGATGGATTTTTTGATTCAGGATCTTGAGAACGAAGCCTGTTTTAAAGGATTTATCCTAATTAATGTTTAACAGTCAATAATTAAATAGTACTGTAATAAGATAAGCATCATCGTAGCTGGCAGGAAACCCCAAGCTACGATCGAGATGCTACCCACTCTAAAACATAGCAAAGATGTAGCTGATATTGGAATGAGGAGCTACATTATCCTGCATTCTAAGCAGCGAACATCTCAAACTTTAACTCGACTTAGTTAATCGAATAGGCGGGCAATACTCCGAAACAATAGTCCTCTTCCAAAAATTTCCGCTATGCTTCCACTCTGCCCACGAAGTGAACTCATAATCATATAATAATACACGCAAAAAAGTAGGCGGTTCATCCGGAAAAGGATTGCTTCTCAGAAGCTTTGTGACAGCTGGTGATCCTTGCAAAAGTTTTATTAAAAATGCCTGAAACCATGCTTGATGTGTAAATGGACGAAATGGCAAGAACCAGGCCTGCCAATCTAACCTAGGTTGATAAGGTGATACTCGTTTTGGCCTTTTAGCTATATCACCAGGCTTATAACGAAATTCGTATTCAAACCAAGTTAATCCATCATTACTGCCTTCAATTATCACCTCATACCTTTTGGTTGTCATCACAGCAAAGATTCCATGCGGTATAGCAAGATGAAGTGGCTCACACCAAGCAATTATTTTGTTAAAAATAGGAATTCGAAAAAACATACGACAGAAAGCAACGATTTGCAAAAACAAAAATAGAGTTCCTAGGATTGAAACTAAAATTTCCGATACCCAAAAGGAAGGCGCTGAGTGATTGGAAGAGCTTAAATAAAATGACAAGTAACTATTAGGTAAAAGAATAATACATGCGACAACCGATAAATGATTAAGAAAAGAAAAATTACCGGTGAACCAAAGTCCAAATTGAAGCGCAAATAATACCCAAAAGGCAGCGAACCGGATCTCCGGTGTCGAAAAAATAGCAAACGGGACGCAAATTTCCATGAAAAACATCGACAGGCATGAAAGTTTATGGAACCACATGGGAAATTTATGGAAAAACCAGGCGGTTGTATTTGGCAACGGTTGAGTAAAGTAATGATAAGAAAGCGCAGTTAAATTTCTCCAATTAACATCTCCACTTAACAGCTTGGAGGCTCCTGCTTCTACAAAGAATCGAAAAAGTAAGAAATTCAAGCCAATCCAAGCAAAAGCATTATATGGGGTTGTGGCAATAAGAAGGGCTGCTCCAAAAGTGAGCTCGATCAAAAATGTCTCCCAACCAAAACTTAAAAAGTCTTGCCCGCCAGTCGTAAGACTCAAGTGAATTAGGTAAAGAAAAAAGAGAATTAGGGCTGAACCCTTGCCTATAAACAGAATAAAACCTAAAAAAATTCCGACCCACATGAGGCAAAGTAGAGCTGTGTCACTAGAATTTAACCAAAAGAGCGTTGGAAAATGATAAAATCGTTTAAGGGTTTTTGTTCCGTAATGCTCTTTGACGAGCTTTAGGAGGCTTACAATAGGGCGAATGCCCTCTTTACCAAGCAGACCTTTAATCTGAAAAAGAAAGGGCACATACGCTAAGATGTAGATTGCCCCCAGTAAGCGTATAAAAAGATCGATCGCAAGTGTATACGAGGAAGGTCCAAATTCAGCCAAAGAGCTCATCGTTTTTTTTCCTCCTCTCCATTTCTTATAATTTGTTAAAGTGACCTTTTCTAACAGCTTCTATTATGACATTCTCAACCCTAACAGGGCGCAATTTTCCTTCATTATCCTCAAATTCAAGCCTTTTACCACTGAATACTTTTTTACGCAGCACTTCGACTTCTACCGCAACAATATCGGTCATTTCTTGCTGACAACGTTTAAGCTTTATATTTGGATCCAATCTAATTTTCTTAAACTTTTGTGACAAGTTGTTGCCATAATATTTAGAAGGTAAAATATAGCAGTAATGACCACACTTATTGGTTACCTCTGTAACCCCGTTAAGCATTTTTCTAATAATTGCTTTATTCCCAAGAACGCCTAAGCCCTCTTCCTCTGCTTCACGTGCGGCAGTATTTTTTGGATCTTTTTCTCCCCGATCACGTAAGCCACCAAAAGGTGAAAGCTTTCCATTTTTTGTTAAACCAAAAAGTATATAGTTTTTTTCTTTTTCTAAGTCAGAATGAATAACTATAACATGGCCACTTTTATAATCGGCCTCTAGGGTATTTACTCCTACAATCGAAAAAATATAGATAAATATTAAGGGAAGTAATTTGATCATTTTTTAATACCTCTTAGTTTACTCATTTGATAAAAACACAATGTCAAGATACCATAGTGGTTTAAAGACATCACGTAAATTTTACCACATTGATTATTAATTCATATAGCCATCTTTATTCAACTAAAACTAAAAATTTAAATTTTGTCCTTAAAAGTAAAATATTGAGATATACGCACCCCAGAGCTGGCGTGTCAGAAATTCTTCGAATTTCCCCTCTGTAAGTGATTCTGTTTCTCTTCCATAGCAGTTTCCTTATTAAGG
>JACDDG010000106.1 GCA_013817115.1 Parachlamydiaceae bacterium
GAGCCTTAGCTGTGGACTACAAAAAAAAATAAGGGCAATGTTATATGCATTAATTTTCAAAAAAATATTGAGTTAAAAGCATGATTGGAATGACGTGCTACATTTTGCCACCAATTTTACTTGCTGGTTAGGTTAACTTTTTCTCGCCTTGGGCAGTCAAATCTTTTTAATACAAATCCCCTGCTTCAATATTACTGCTAATTGATTGCACATTTGAATTTAAATCATATAAAAATTTTAAATCGCAACACCTACTACTAACATTCAGAATATTTAACTTGCATACAAATAATTTTTGTTATATCATAAACATTACTAACCTCAATAATTCAAAATTAACACAATTCGGAAAAAACATAAACATAACGGATCATTTATAACATGAACAGTACTACCAAATCTTTAAGCGAAAATTTAGATAGACTAAATGAACTTTTAAAATTAATCGATTTTCCGACGGATAAAAGTCAAAGCGATGCCATGCAGCCTATTCGTGAATTACTTTCATCTATTGATTTCAAAAATGATAAAATGGCTAGCAGAATAGTCAAGTTTTATGTGTTTAAAGCTGATGCAAGTCAAAAAAATCGCGAAAAAACTGCAAAAAATCATCAAATATATACAGACCTCATTAAGCTTTGCAATCAAAAGACCTACTTAGATGGAGTTGAATCGTGCTGGATCACCGACGAGAGTGTTGACAAACTTCCCAATTTTCATCGCATAAAAAAAATAAAAAATGACCCGATTTCTTCGAAAATGGTGTTTCACATCCATGCAAATGAATTTGGGGCTAATAATCAACCGCTTGAAGGATACACTTCTATTGCGACTTTAGAATATTTGTATTCCTATTTATTTAAGCGAAATGAACTGGATCTTCCCATTTATGGACTCTCCAAAGAGACTTTAAACTCGATTGGAAATGCCTTGGAATTTGCGAAAAATTTCACAGGTCTAGAAGAAAAAATAGCAAAGGCATTCGATAATAACCAATCGCTCCTCTTGCCTGGAGGTTGGAGCGGAGCTCCCTCAGGCCATGCCATGTACTATGAGATCATTCCTGAAAGTAAGGAAAAAGCCACTTTTCGATTGTTCAATCTAGGGGCCGGATCGAATCTCCACTTTGGGGGGATCGTCGGAAATAAAACGAAAAGACTTCCTTTCATCGACTTTACAGGAGTTTCTAAAACGATTTTATTAAATCCAAACGTGATAAAGGCTCTAAAAGAACTCCAAGAAAATGTTTTCTTCCCCGACACTAAAGATAAGACTGAATACAATGAAGGCGACATTTATCAGGGAATCCAAGCTATGCTTTCACCCGAAGGTATTGAGACTTATGAGTCAAAGGCCTCTATTGATTCCCTAAAGACAACCCAGTATTCAGGAATTTGCGCATGGCGTTCGTTAATGGCTTTTCTTTCAACCAAGATGACAAAGGCAGATTATAAGCTATTTATTTGTGACATCAAGTTACAAAGCCTAATAGATAAAATTTCCAGATGCCAGAATGAAGTTATCTCAAAAGCTGAGTGGCATTTGCTAAAAAAATCGCATCAAAAACTATCTAGAACAATTGTCAAAGCCTTTGAAAATTACGTTATCGGAAAACAGTATGCGCTTTACGCATGTGCTAAATTGCATAAGATCTCTAAAACAATCGAAAAAAAGAAAGATCAAAGCTTCAAATCAAATATCATCAAAATAAAACTGAAAGAAAGAGCGTGGGGATCTCAAAGAATTAAGGCTAAGTTTATCCATGAGGCCAATCCCCCATTGCATGAACAACTTAATAAGCTTGAAGGTGCGACAGATTTGCAGCCATGCACCTTTCCCTGTGAGAAAATTAAAGAGCTAGATCTGGAAAAGTTTGCTGGCTCACTCAAAGAATTGCTTACTATTGCAAAAGTTGCCCTGCACAATAAGGAGCATCACGCAATAAATATTTCTTTAATCGATCTAATGTGCCGGCTTGATTCAAAGATCTTTATTGAGAACTTTAAGGATAATCCCGAAAGCGCTAAAGAAGTCATGGAAGATCTCGGAAAGCTATCCAAAATTTTCTTCGAGACCTGCTTGCGAGTTCCGGAAGCCTATCTCGTACATCCCGACAGGCGTTTTACTTTAACAAAACTGCTTTATCTGCAGCAGCAGCTAGCCATGATTGTAGAGCCTGAGCATCTTAAAAATGTATCTTTTGCACTAGATTCAAAAAAAGGTTATGCAGATACCAATGTAGGTGATATCGATTTCTTTTTTCAATTAAGCGATGCTAAAATGAATCATGAATTTTATGAGATGGAAAGAAGTCTGACATCTCCCAACTATGATTCGAACTTTGAAAAGTATACTTTTAACAAAACTGAAGAACTAGAAAAAAGTTCTTATCTAACATTTAAGTTTAAGGATTTTTCACAAATCTTAAAAGGGAGTATCAATTTAAATTTACAAAAACTCTTTCCTGCATTATTCCAACAGCTACATAATGTGGACACCAAATTCACTATTTTAAACACACCGCAACAAAATGCTCATATGTACGCGAGCGATAAGCTTCCGGAATGGTTTAAGGCTTTGCGTGACACCCATTTATATCTTCTGCAGCTCAAGTTTGACTGTATAGCAAATCCCCCTCAATCAGAGATCGATTGTTCTTTAAAGCTTTTAATCTCCGATGTCCAATCTTACCACGGCCCTTACTCCACGGTTTCATTCTATATCAAAGGGTTATCCGGAAATCTTATTAATCAATATCCGGAAGCAAAAAAAATTCGCGAAAGACCTGAAATACGGTATAAAGGGTTGTATCGATCCTTTCAGGGGACAGAACTTGGCAAACTTTTTGATCATTTGCAAAAAGACCATAACCAGAATAAAGAACTTTTTAAACATAATAAACATAACGAAAAAACATTTAACGAAAAAAAATTACTTACCGATCACGTCAGCAACCACAACATCGGCCTTTCGGATGAATCATTCAAAGAATTAAACCATATTTTTCTAAATGACGATATTCGTATCGCCGAAACCTTTTCCTATTTTGTTAAAAATCCTGCTAAACTTGCCGATCCAGATTATCAAACCCTTTTTAGCCTTTCTATCTTTAAAGGAAATGAACTTTATCGCACCTTTGCAATATCTGGTTTTGGTGAGTGGGGAGAGAATTTTATTCAAGGACAGATCAATCGACATTCGAGGGAAGGAAATATTCAAGCTACAGTTTTTCTTTTGAGAATGTGCCGCATTTATAATGCTTATAAACAAATGTTGAAACAAAAGCAGCTCGAACAGAAAAATAAGGAAATGGAAAAAGTAAGTAATCGGAAAAATTCCATTCAAAAATACTTTGTCGAATCACTACAAAAATTAAACGAAAGTTTAAGGTCTAGCGAAATGCCTAGTTTGGAAGCAGAAACAATAAAAGAATTCCTGGTGTCCCAACGAAAGAAAAATGTTGAAGACTCAAAGCTTATTGATAAATTATTAAAAAAAATTGACGAAATAGGCTTCGAAGCAGTCAAAAATGAGGGTTGGGATGACAAAGAAATAATAGAATTTGAGCAGGTTTTATCAAACCATTGTGAGTCACTTAAACTAAATCTTAAGAGATATGCCAAACTTGAGGATGAGGAGCTCGAAATTGAAAGGAAATTTAAAGAGCTAGTCGAACGAAAAGAGTTGGATGACAATAAAATAGAGAGACTGGAACTGCTTTTAGAAAAGCAGGGATTAGAGATTGAAGAGAAAAGTGTCATTTATGCCGAGCTTATCGCCTCCTTCTCGAAGAAAAAACAATTGGATGAAAGCGAAGTTTTCGATTTGCTAGCCGGAACTGCATTTCTGCAGGAGAACCCCGTCCAGGCAAAATGGAGCTGCCCTCAAACAAACAAAGAGGTTAGAGATGCTATCCACATTCATGCTAAAAGCATTCAAGGTGCATTAATTGACTCCTTAGGAAAGC
The DNA here is from genome assembly GCA_013817115.1 of Parachlamydiaceae bacterium. Taxonomy (GTDB): domain Bacteria; phylum Chlamydiota; class Chlamydiia; order Chlamydiales; family Parachlamydiaceae; genus JACCRY01. The sequence goes on from JACDDG010000106.1 coordinate 3,968, forward strand.
CAAATATTGAATTGTTAAATAGTTTGGCCCTGCTGCTAAAAGGCCAAAAGGAGCGATCGTGGGAAGTAGTTGAAGTTGCGGGAGAATTCCCCCATTTTATCAGCAATGGCGAGTCCCCCCTCACTTTCTTTCCATTAATTGGAAGGTTTGATAAAAAAGATTCAAAAGTTCTCTTACCTATCGATATACGTCAGCATCCCCATTTCAGACAGCTTTTTAGTGGGGTTAAAGAAGCCGTTACTAAAGGGGCAAATCTTTATGAATTTACTAATAGTTCAGGCTTCAAAACTCTACTTAGAAAACAAGGGGATGTTTTAATTATTGAACAATTAAGAGGACCTAACTGGTGTTGTTTTGTTCCACGGGAAGCTTTTCTTAAAAAAGTAGAGGGAGAAAAGCCTTTGAAGAGCATCCTATGTAGTCGTCATCTTGTTCATAATTTCAATCATTGGCAAACTAAAGATGACTCAAACAGTGCTATCGTAATTGTAGATCCAACCATAGATAAATGCTTCGCCCTTGCATACTTGGATAGCTGGAGCTGGAGGGGCGTTAAGTATATTAAACGCCTTGCTGATAAACTGGTATTAGGAGAGGCTCAGAGCATTTTTACACATTTTGAGGAAGCCTCATTTATTCAAGAATGGCATCAAGAGGATGATCAGCTAAAGAAAATTGAGCTACCCCGCTTTGGACTGTCATTTACCTATGACTCAAATCAATCTTGTCTTTATGCAGATCAATTTGCTGAAAAGGGTTATTTCTTAAGTGCCGAACAATACATTCCTACTCTAGGGGCTTTTACACACTACCTGTTACTCGAAAATGATACAGGCCAGAAGAAGGTATTGGTCCCTCATCAATGGCTTCAGAAGTTGAATGCGTACACCGACCAGGAAGCATTAGGTCCTAAGTATTCTATCGATCAAAATTTGGCGCCGGAAAAGGCCTTTAAACAAAGCTATTCGCTCTTTACCGTATGTAGTGAAGGGAATCTTGTATCAGAATCAAAAAAAGCAAATCTCTTTTTAGCTTACATTTTATGTGCAATGCAAGAGTCTGAACAAGCGGCAAAACTTTTGCGAAAATATGCCCCTAAGCTAAGTTGCTATAATAAAGAGGAGGAGGATCTGCTGTCAAATATTATCGGGCTCGGAGAGATTACCGGAGATCAATCCGGAAATGGTATTGCAGCACGTTTGTATGCGACCTATTTACTGATAAAAAATCAAGTGGACCACAAATACAGAGTAGATGAAGAGCTCAAAAAAAACTTAATCTCTCTGCTGAGCGATTATTTATCTCATTATTGCAATATCACAGATTTAAAGCTCACAAAACAGGAGGAGACATTTCTTGTCAAATTCGCACTCAATGAAAAATTCGATACTAAGCTCTTTATTAGGCTTAGTGAGTTGGATTCAGATTATGCCCATCACTATCGTAAACCTTTAGAAAAAAATACGATTGAAAAGCAACAGGACTGCGAACCAAAGACTTTCTATAATCTTTTAGCGAGTTCGCGTCCTGCTTGGAAGCTTTCTGCAATCGATTATGAGAAGCTCTTGAAGAAACATGGCTTAGAAAAGGATGATCCTTTCGACATCACAAAAGTGTTGATTACTCGGGTTGGGGTAAATTTTAAGTCTTACTTTTTTGAACTTTATGAACTGGCCCTCACAGGACCAGATGCTGATCGAAATCTATTAAAGAATGCTTTGGCTTTTTTTAAACACCAAAATGGTTCTGTTTGGGGTGCCCTGTTGGAATGCGTTCTGGAGAACCCGAAGCTTTTCTCTTCAGCCTGCCTCATACCTGAAGACAAGGAATCAATCTGGTGGAATGAAATGTTGAAAATTGCAGATGGAATCGGAGCAGAGAAATTAAAAAAGATTTTTGAACCAAAGAAAGAACTTTTGCCGATTGCTAATTTGACTCCTAAAAATTTTCACCTAAACCCTGAAAAAAGTAAACTCGAATCCATTCAACCCTTTTACACAGCTCCACAAACCCCAACGTTTAAAAACCTTTGTGATCAAAAAAACTGGTTTACAACCCAATCTTTTACAGAGAAAAGTGGAAATTCCCTTCAGAAATGGCTTTCAGAGGAGTCTTCTCACCCATGGAGCCCTGAGCCCCTTTATAAGCAAGAAATAGATCGATTTGCAACTGATTTAATTGACTACACGGAAAAAAATGCGACCATAAAGTATGACCTAAAGCAAGGTGCCCTTGAGGAAATGGAAGAGATCTTGATTTCTGAAATGAAGAAGTTTGAAAGCAGTTTGAAAGAGCTAAAATTTGATCTGCTTGAGATCGCCAACTCCCTTCCTTCTGTAGCCTCAAAAAATGCCTTAAGTAAACTCAAGACTTTTGGCGCTTCACAAAAAGTAATCACATTAGAGGATCTTTTTGTTTACTTTGCAAAAACCGATACGATTTCATTGCAACAACGCAATCCCGCATTAGATGCTGACGCTATTCAAGTCCTTTTCCAAAAGATTGCAGAATATCTCGTCATTGAAACACAGGAACAACAGAGAAACCAAGCCCTGGAGCACTTGAAGAATTTGAAAAAGCATCCAGTTAACGATGACAGATATCAAGAAGTAGTTCAAGAGCTTGCCTCCTGCCTATTTGCAACACGCCAATTTCAAGTTAATCAACACCCTGCTTACCTTGTTTTCGAATACTACTCTGAGATTCTTTTGAGAGAACCACAAGTGGACAAACTTAAAATTTTCCTTGAAAGTGGAGACTTAAATCCCGTCATGGAAATGATTATGGGATCAGGTAAATCTAAAGTGCTTCTTCCTTTAATCGGACTTCTTCGCGCCGATGGGCGCGTCCTTTCTACGCTTATTGTTCCCAAACATCTTTTTGAAAGCTTTTCTACAGATACGCAAAAAATCTTATGGAATTTCTCTCAATCATTAAGAACGGTCCATTTTGATCGCAATACTCATTTTTCTGCGTATGCATTAAAGATGATTCGTGATGAATTGAAATCAGCTTTAATCCAAAAAGAATGCCTCATCATAACAAGCAAAAGTGTACAATGCTTTATCTTAAAATTTATTGAGAAATGTCGAGAATTTCTACCTAAAGGCGAATTTCCGGAGGAACTGTATTTGATGCAGGAGATACTTTTCCTTTTGGGACCTTCTGCACACCCCCTTGTCGACGAGGCCGATTTGATTTTTAATGTTTTGCACGAGGTTTCATTTAGTCTCGGCAATAAGTTAAATGTTGAACCAAATGACGTCAAATTAATCTCTGAGATCTATGCCATCCTTTACTCGGATTCAGAAATCAAGGAAGTTGCGCGTTTCGATAGCCATCCAACACCCGATGAAATGGCACCAGTACTCACAGAAGAGCTTTATCATGGCAAAATAAAAATGATGCTTGCAAGCAAACTTCTTGAGCAACTGAAACTCTCTCGATTTAACTCAGAGGCCTTTACAAAGGAAGTTCAACTCTTTGTCAACTCTTTAAATAGCAAACAGCAAGCACATGTCATCAACTATTTATGTCAAAACTCTGGCACAATTGCAGAGGCCCAACAATTTTACGATTTACAAAGCGATCGAATAAAAAACATTCTCGCATTAGCGGCAGAAGAAATTTCCAATTTTCTTCCCCATACACTCACGCGAAA
>JACDDG010000107.1 GCA_013817115.1 Parachlamydiaceae bacterium
GCAATAGCTTGAGATCGGAGCGATAGCGGAGATCTCCAGCTATTGCACCATGACTTTTTGAGGGCTTACGGGAAATTCAAGGCCCGCATAAGCAGGGGCCTTGTATGGCAAATTACCTTCAATGCGAGTTGAGTAAATATTTATCTAAAGATAAAATTCAGTAGGAAAGCGTCCTGTGTCCCTAGTAGGTTATTAAAAAAAGATGTCACAAAGCCATAAATAAAGTCCTTTCTATGATCTTGATGTCGTTTTTAAAATGGTAAATGCAAGCGTTTTGACTTAGCTGAATATAACATCATCCTCTATTGGATTCATCTAAGAACAAACTAAGATTTGGCTGACGTGGTTGAATACTCTCTTTAATTTCCATTTGCACCGCGAAAAAATCTTCTCCTTTGCAGCCGCCTTAGCGGCGACGATTATCTTGCGTACATGAAAGATCACTGCGTTGATCCTGTCGTCGTCTACAATGAGAATGTTAGCTTTGGCATGTGTCCTTTGGAAGTTTTAAGGTCATTGATTGATCATTGAAAGATAGTTCCTCGTAAGATGCCTCTACCGATAAAATTATGAAGCAACTTTAAAAGTTGTGATGAACTGAACCATCTTACCACTCAAACCTGCCTGCTCGTCAAAACTAAGAGATCGAGCTGTCTCTGATGTCAGTTGTTTAAAGAGATTCATCATGTGAAATAGTGCTTTCCAACTATCTTCAGAATCGAAATGAGCAAAGATCCAATGCAGCTCTTTCCATACCTTTGGATCTGCCCATGAAGACATTCTTTTTCCATTTGGAGGCATAGATTGATTCCACTGGTTGTGAGATTGCGCATGCCATTCAATCATTCTTAAAAGAAAACTGTGAGTTGCCCAAGATCTAAATTTCACAGACCACAAATCTCTCCGCTTTAGATAGATTCCAACATGATAGACCTCGAACCAAAATTCTTTGACCACTTCGTGAAACTCTTGCTCCGAGGGTTTGACCGCATTTACATCAAATTGGGATAGAAGCATTCTTGCTGCCCTGTTGTCCTTATCCAGCAGGATTTTATAACCGAGATTATAGTCATCAGGGAGAGAACTGCTTTGCATGATCTGATCCAAGACATCAATACTCAAAAAGGAAAAATCTACTTTAATTCCGTCTTCAAAAATAACAAGACGGGAGGGAAATGTTTTTTCTTTATAGAAGATCTTTTCCTCTATACATACCAAGACATTGCCAAACTGAGTTAGCCAGCTTTCAGATTCTGTGTAGGATTCATCGGCATTGCAAAAGACAGAAAGGTCATAATCTGAGAAGTTGTCGACTGGTTGCCGACCTGCGCGTGAGCCAAGCAGAAAAAGAGCTCTGACAGCTTCTTCTTCTTTACCCCATTTTACTATCTTTCCCAGCATATTCGCCCTTTTAAATATAGGTTTTGGTTTCCCGAACTTGACGGTTTTTTCGTGGAAAAAGTTCTATTTCACCTCAATCCAATGAAAAATAAATTAGTGTGTTCTTCCTATTGGCATCCTAAGAGGTCTGGAAGAACCACGCGATGAATTTCTGAACGTATTGCAATTTTGTGCAATCATCTCTATTATCTCATCGAGAATTTCAGAAATTAAGTCGCTTCTTGGTTTTAGAATAACCTTTTTACCTTCTAAACTACAAACATGTTCGAACAGAAAATATTCCTCAGCTGCAAACGTGGTTCCATGGGAATCTTTTAAGGAAATGGAGAAGGGTTCATCCGTATCTTCAAGGCATTCATGACATTCGAGAAAGGTACTTGTAACAGATCGAATCGAACTTGCTGGTTTTTTCCTAAGCTATGTCCATGTGTGAGGCTGCTTTGGCATCACAACTTTGAAAGGTACTTCATAATTTAATCGTTAGAGGATCCTATAAGAAATAATCTTTCAATGATCTCATCCATTTCCTCCTGTGTCCTCGATTCTTAACTGCATGTGAAACAAGTTGGCATATGTACCATCCAAGGCGATGAGTTCTTCATGAGTCCCCTGCTCTTCAATCCCGTTATCAGTGAGCACAAGAATCCTATTGGCGTTTCTAATGGTGGATAGGCGGTGAGCTATGACAAGAGTGGTTCGATTTTTGATCAGTCTTTCGAGAGAACTTTGTACAGCTCTTTCACTCTCATTATCCAATGCGCTGGTGGCCTCATCAAAAATAAGAATAGGCGGATTTTTTAAGAAAACGCGGGCAATGCTGAGTCTTTGTTTTTGCCCTCCAGACAATTTAACTCCGCGCTGTCCAATGTCTGTCGCATATCCATTCGAAAGAGTCATGATGAAATCATGGGCATTAGCCTGTTTGGCAGCCATAATAATTTCTGCCTCCGTAGCATCAATTTTTCCATAGCGAATATTTTCTAAAACTGTTCCTGCAAAAAGATAGACATCTTGTTGGACAAATCCGATATTTTTCCTCAAAGATCTGGCTTTAATTCCCCTAATGTCGTGACCATCAACTAATATTTTTCCTGAACTGACCTCATAAAATCTTGGAATCAAAGAACAAAGAGTAGTCTTTCCAACGCCAGACGGTCCCACCAAAGCCACATATTCTCCCATATTTATTTTTAAAGAAAGATTTTTCAAAACGTGATCGTAATCCTCTTTGTACCTAAAACTGACATTCTTGAATTCTATCTCTCCCTGAATATGGGTCAGATCACTGGCATTTGGAGCATCCTGAATGTCTGGTTCAGCTTCCAAAACTTCCATAAATCGATTAAAGCCCGTGATTCCTTCCTGATATAGCCTGGTAAAATTTCCCAGTCGTTGGATTGGTTCAATTAAGATTACGATATAAAGGAGGAACGTGAGTAAGTCGGCCAAACCTAAAGAGCCTTTAACAATACTTATTGCTCCAAAAATAACAATGGTAATCGTCAAGAGTTGAGTAAAAGCAAGCAAACCATCATAGAAGAAAGCCTCAGCCTTATATCCCTTCTTTCTGCTTTCGAAGAATCGATCATTTTCAATGGAGAATTTTTTCTTTTCGACCTCTTCATTGGTGAAAGATTTGACGACTCTGATTCCAGCAAGAGAGTCTTCTACCTGTGCATTAATATCCCCGACCTTGTCACTACTTTTCCTTAATGCAGCATACATTTTCTTGCTAAAGTAAAAGCCATAGATTCCCATGACTGGAATGAATAAAAAGGCAATTAGAGCCAACTTGACATTGATCATTGATAGAATGACAAAGGCTCCCATAAAATTCAGCAGGGAAATGACGATATCTTCTGGACCATGATGATAAAGTTCGGCAAGATCAAACGTGTCATTTGAGATCCTGGTCATAAGTTGACCCGTTTTATGCTCATCATAAAATTTAAAGGAAAGCTTTTGATAATGCTCGAATAGCTCATTGCGCATGTCTCTTTCCATCAAAGCACCCATTATGTGCCCTTGATAGTCAATAAACGCATGGCATGCTATGTAAACGACAACTAAAGCAAGCATGAGGCCACCCATCATGTAGATTTGTTGGAAAGCGTCGTTTGACCCAACCACTAGAAGATTTGTCGTAATGTATCGAACGCATAATGGGATGGCTAGCGTGGCTGCAGACGCAATTACTGCGCACACCATATCTGCGCTGAGAAGACCTAAGTAGGGCTTGTAATAAGAAAAAAATTTTTTAATTCGAGAATTCACGACCTAACCCTTTGCATCACAGCTCTCCTTTCAAGGCATCTCTAATTTTAACAGTTCCAGCACGGATAAATTACTGTCAACTTCACAAGTAATTTTTCAAATTTTTCCTAAAAATACAAAACCTTTGGAATCAAAGTTTTTTGTGTAATACAGACACCCAGTCTTCTTACTTGGGTGTTTCTGTTACAAAATCAAACCGTAAATTGTTTGATTTGATCGGCGGGTGATCCAGTTGAAACAGTCATCATGCAAGGCATGCTATTTGTAAAATTTCGTATATATATCTTCATTCATACTATACTTATGAACTTTTGTCTTTTTCTCAATCTATTCATCTACATTCTGTGGAAGGATTAATGGCTATTTCTAGACCGATAGTTCCAAGTAAACAACGTAAATTCATTAAGGTTGGATTACCTCTCTTGGAGAGGGTTCGATAAAGCGTTTCTCGGTTTAAATGAGCTTCTCTTGCAAGATGGGTCATTCCACCGTTAGCATCTGCAATATCTCTTAAAGCAACTAAAAACACTCCAGGATCTTCGTCTTCCAGGGCCGCATTAAGATAAGCAGCAGCCTCTTTTGGAGATTTTAAACGTTCTTGTAATAGTTCTTTATAACTTCTTGATTTGCCCATAATTTTACTCTTTTTTCTGAAATTTTAAATAGTTATCCCAGAAGGTTTTGGCTTTTTGAATATCTTTTTTTTGAGTTCCTTTATCTCCTCCACAAAGAAGAAGGATTATCTTTTTCGATTTGATTCCGTAATAGATTCTATACCCTGGTCCAAAATCGATGCGTAATTCATAAATGCCATTCGCGCCCTTGATAGGTTTACAGTCGCCCAAATTTCCCTGGCGAATGCGTACTAATCGGTAACAATACCTCGATCTTTTAAAGTTAGGCCACCTTCCCACTCCATATAAGGTAGCTTTCCAGGGTCGGTTTCATATACGTCTATTTGGAATTCTTCAGTTATAACTTTATTGTAGCATAAAAGCGACGCTACTGCAAGAAAAAATGTCTTCTAAGGGGGATCTTTTCCCTACAAATGGAAAGCTTTTGATAATAGACTTCTTTCAAAACTGGCGTTTAAAAAAAATATAGTGTAAAAGAGAGGTCTTTACGGAGGCATCATGAAATACAATCAAATAGAAAAACTCACAGTTGAGCAATTTCGCAGGTTGACAGGGGTTAAAAAAAGCAATTTATTATAGAAGCCATTTTCGAAAAACTTGATAGAGAAGAGAGTATGGCCAAGGAAAAAGTTCAAGAAGCCACAACAAACTCACGAAACGCGAACTGCACTGTTAAACAAATAAGCCAGCTTCAGGCCGAATTAGAATTACTTATATCTCAGTTATTGAAATCCTAGAAAAATTATCCCAATTCTTCTAATGAGATTTAGACGCTTATTGGTTAGTTGACATGGTCCAAAACCTAAGCCTTATTCCAGTATACCCGTAATATTGTACCGAATGGCTAGAATTGTCAATCCGAATAATCAGAAACAGATTAAGAATTCAAGTGCAATAGGTTGAATATTCCAATGAAAATGGACCAAAGGTTTAGACTCAAATCGAATTCAAAAGTATTTTAATTTGCCTTTAAGGACATTGAGCAGAATGTTCATACACCTTTTACATTTCTCTGTCGGAAAACATGCGTTTCCCGACAGGCAGAAGAAAAGAGATTTGTTTTCTGAAACATCAGTGGTTCCTAGCCCTCGGAAATTCCTAACAGTTAATCTATCTTTTGTTAGTGACAATTAACTTTTTCATGTTCAAACCCAAACTCGTTGCAAAATCGAGAAAAATCATGTCCTCCGCCAAATACTAAGATTACTTCTTTGATATGAGGGTTATCTTTTAGCACTGCTTTTATCGACTCCATAGCAGCTCTTTCTCTTGGTTCATTTATATGAATTAAAGCGTCTTCAAAAGTTTTAGCTTCAACAATTTTAGAATGAATTATTTTGTTTTCTTCCGGGGAAATTGTTCTATACATAGATTTTAATGCCCCAAAACGGTTTAAAATTCTAACAGAACCTTCTCCATCTATATTAGATAAAAAATCTTTTTGTAAAGAGTTAAGCTTTGCAACGTCTTCAGGTAATCCCTTAGGAAATATCACCTTAGTAACAACATGGGTCATAAGATCAGTAGGAACACCAGTCCAATTTTCTGTCAATCCTTCTAAAAATACAAAGGCTTCAGGGTGTTTTGTAATATAATTGGCAACTTTTATTTGGCTATTTACAATTGCTTCAACGATTTCAGGCAAAGGTTTCACTCCAAGTGGAAGAGCGTGCATTTGACTGAGGTGAGTTAATTTAACTGTTTGAACAGAATTCATCTATAATCTCCATGTTTTTAAAATAAGACACTTATAATAAATAAATTATAACATATAATGCACTTTTACTGCAAGTAGTGAAATTGTATTTGTTAGCGCAATTTAGAAATGAGCTCCTTTTGCACAATTTAGAAATGATCCTATTTAATCATTGATTGACGTATATAACAATACTCAAAAAAAAATGGGAGAGGAAAAACATTTCTTCCATTAGAGAGGCATCCGTCTACCTTTACCTTTCGGTCGGTCGGAGCAGAAGTCTTCCCTTAGCTAATTTAATTTTTAATATATTAATTATTTCGAAGTCAATTATAACTTATACTGAACTTACGATCCGGCACTTAAAATCTTGAGGGAGGAGTAGACCTTCCCTAATTACTATAATCAATAAACAATCCTTTATATTCACATAGCAACTCTTTTGCAAGGTCGTAATTACTTTTATCTTCGCATTCTTTAAATTAGTAAATTAGCTTATATTTCCCCGTGTGGGTGAAGTTGGTAGTTTGGAGAGATTTATATAGCTCCAATTCTGAATTTGAATGCAGGGAAAGTTCCTTTATGAAATCAAAATTGCCTATTGATAAGCTTATTTATAGAGATGTATACATCGGAGGATTGGCGAAAGATAAATTACTAAAAAAGCTTATCCAAAAGAAAGTAGGTCTTAATGAATTAGCAGTTAAATTTATTAATCATAATGAATTTAAACTTTCTCCTTTTAAAGAAAAATTGCAAACAGTGGAGATTTCTGTTAGCGATTTAGGTTTCTTAAATGGCAGCACTACTGAGGAGATTTGTAAAAAATCTCATGAGTTAGGATTTAGCATTTGCCCTCATGAGCTGGCAATTCATCTGCGATTGCAGTATATAGACTTAAATCAACCAATTGAGGCTCAAAAAGGCAACTGGCAAAATGTCATCATAAAAGGACATTTTGATGAACCGGGATTCATTGTAGGTTTTTACTTACGTCATCGAGAAGATGGGTTTTGGCTACGTGGCTATAAGACTAGCCTCGATTACATATGGGAACCTGTAGATCGATTTATTTTCGTTAAAACTTGAGTAAAAATTATATTTAAATCTGAAATTACATGGACCTTTTAAGCGCACTACAGGTGAAGATTCTTACTTAGAAGTTGAAAAATACATTTTTCTAAAAAATTTAATTGTTTTTCACTCCTCTATTTTAATTGGCTTCAAAATGACTTGGTTTCAAAGTTCATCGAGCTTGTCTGATGGATATAATCCTGCTTTGTTTTTTTTATAAGCTTTCAAAAAAGAGATTCATCCTGAGAGCAATACTTGCATCGTTTTATATCTCAAATCTTTTATTTCATCTCCTGTAGTTTGAATTTCGTAACTATCAACCGGTATGCCAAATCTTTGGATATAAATGTACTTTTTCCAGAACCATTTGGGCCTGCAAACATACGTAAGCGTAACCCAAGTTTAACGGCTTATACACCTAAAACTACGATAAAGTTTGGCCTACTCGTCACTACATCTTGAAATTTACAAGATTGTTTTTTTGGCTTTGAGGATTTGAGGTGATAATCCTAAAGCTTT
>JACDDG010000108.1 GCA_013817115.1 Parachlamydiaceae bacterium
ACCCAATATTATAATATTGGGTCGTTTTTGATCGCTCAATCGCGGGAGCTTTCTCAAAGCCAAAAACCAAAATTTGAACGCACTTCGGTATAAAATTTACTCCTTTGCATCATTGCATAGGCTTTAAATAAAAGTTCATCTCCGGCCTCTTCATTTTGCCATAGAAAGTCTTGCGCAGGAATTTGCTAGATGATAAAATTATAGTACGCAGTATATACAAACATATGACAAAAAGGCTTGGCATGAGAAGCGTCCTTTGGACCTTGGCAATCGCAATCAAATGACACTTGCTTCCCTTTTAAAAATATATCCTGGCGAGGAAAAAAAAGTTTCTCTTGCTTTTCTTCAAGCATTTGGAACTGGAATTTTCAAAATTTTGCTGCAGATCATTCCTGTAGCTCTTTTCCTGCAACAATACCCCGCAAGCATGCTGCCCTATATTTATATTGGGATGTCGATATTATCGATCTCGCTTGGATTTCTATATTCTTATTTTGAAAAAAGACTTTCCTTTTTTGCACTTTTTTTAGTGCTTCTTTTGACCATGATGATACCATTATTCCTGCTTAACCTCTATGCAGCCATATCAACATCAGATAAAATAATAATATTTTTACTTCTTGTATGGGCACAACTGATTGAACAGCTGATGGACCTCGAGTTTTGGGGGCTTTTTAATCGTCTTTTTACTTTGCAGCAAGCCAAAAGGCTATTCGGTACCATTGGAGCAACATACAATTTAGGGAGCATTGCAGCCAGTTTTGCCGTCCCCCTTTTAACACCCTTCATCACTGTTGTTAACATTTTCTTTTCGACATCATTGCTACTTTTGCTTTTTATAGTGATTCTATGGAGAATAAACCTTTCTTTTCCAAGGGAGATGGCCGGAGAAAATGAAGAGGTAGTTCAAAAAAGCAAGGAAACCCCTCAAGAAGCTACCTTATCATTAATTTCAAATATTAAGACCCCCTACATTCTTCAATTATTTTTAACGACTTTCCTAATGTCTGCACTTTGGTACCCAATCGACTTTAGTTTTAGCGTAGTCATTCAAGAACATTATCTTACTAATGAAGAGATGACAAATTTCCTGAGTCGTTTCTTTGCAATTGTCACCTCTGTGGAACTGTTGTTTCGTCTTTTTATTTTCCCTTTTATTATTCACTATTTTGGAGTCATTACTTCGGCATCTCTTCTTGCAGTGGGGATTACTCCAATTGCACTGATGACTTTGATTTTCAATCTAGTTGAAACACAGTCGAGTTCAACTATTTTCTTTGCCTTAATTTTGTTAAATAAAAGTTTGGACAATTCCTTTAGACCTTCGATATTTGAACCGGCTCGTCTCTTAATGTATCAGGTACTTACCCCTCCCATCCGCGCGTGGGTTCACTCGACAACTGAAATTACTATTAAATCAGCAGCAGCCCTTTTCGCATCTGTCGCAATTCTTATCATCGAATATTTTTTCTCAGACAACTCATTAACTGTAATTATTGCAGCCACATTTGTCTTGGCTGTTACATCTTTAGCTGTAAACTTCTCGATTAAAAACCAATACATCCTCTCTTTGGTTGAATCCCTAAAAATGGAATATTTTCCAACAACTAGCAAAATCACTTGGGGTAAAGAAAGTTTAGAACTCATCCAAGAAGGGCTTAGAAGTCGAAATCCTGGAAGAATGATATATAGTCTAAACATTTTGGAAGCTATCGATAAGGATCTTTTCATTGAGGAATTGCCTAAAGCTTTATTACATAGTTCATCTTTAGTTAAATTGCAGGTTCTTACCAAATTGTCGAGCTATCACTTAAAAGAGCTATATCCTGCAGCTTTAAAGTTAAGTAAAGACACTTCAGAGAATGTTAAAGTGCGCACCGCGGCTCTTTTGGCTGTCGCCACATTGGCTAATGGAAACCACGATAAAGATTTAAAACCTGTTGTTATTGAGCTACATTCTAAGACGTTGAAATTGCGCACTGCTGCCATTATCGGATTACTTACTTACGGAGAAGACAGCTCTCTTGAAATGGCCTTAAAAGAGTTTTATGAATTGCTCTATTCCCCTTCTTATAAAAAACGAAAAGAAGCTGCTTTCATTATGGGTGAAATTTCCCTTTTTGAAAATTCAGATTTAATGGAAATATTGTTGGATGACCCTAAAAAAGAGGTGGTACGCGCTGCCATTGTTTCTATTGCTAAGTTGCCTCACCCTCGATACTATCCGCACCTGCTGAAACTTTTAACTGATCCTCATTACAAAGACACAGTGCTGCATGGCTTTCTTGCAATTGGATCTGACCTCCTCGACTTACTTATGGAAGAATTCCCCTCATCCACAGATCAAGGCAAAATACAAATTCTATATCTAATCTCGCACATGAAAGTACCTAACGAAGTGAAAAGTTCTCTTCATGTGACACTGCTAGCCTGGGCCCATACCGAGAGCGATAGTGTCAGTGATGTACTTTGGGAAACTTTGACGAAGCTGGGCTATCACCTTCACAAAAAAGATCTTGTGAGTATTCAGCAACTTGATGTGGATATTGTTAAGGAAAGTGGACGTCTCACACACCTTCTTCGGCTTTGTAAACGCATACCTCGTGATAAAGGGTTTTCCTTTTTGTACCAAACCTTACGTAGACAGCTATTAGGCTCTGAACAACGCATCTACCTTATATTATCATGCTATTATCCACCGGAAATGTTGAAAAAAGTGATGCTCGGTGCTAAATCTCTTAACATTCAGCACCAAGAGTACGCGATGGAGCTATTGCAAACGCTATTAACTCAAAAGCATTCCACCATGCTATTGTCGACAATTTCTGCAATCCATCAAAGGCAATCGAAATCTGTAGCCCCCATGACTGATTCTATACTGATGACATTTTTGCTAGGAATCGCTTTAGACCAAAAAGGCTATCTGTCACCTACATGCCGATCCGCTGGCTTGTATGAATTCTTTTGTCGGCAAGGCTCCTGTTCGGAGGAAATATTGCAAAAAATTGAAGCACAGGGGGATAAGCTTTTGATAGAGACTTGTTTGTGGATACGGAGGAAGCAGCAAGGGTAAAAAGTAAAGGGTATACTCGAGAGCAAGTGATTTTTTGATTTTCCAGTGGCTACAAAATGCCATCCGGCGCGCTTTGCTCCTCATCAATAGCTCAGGCTATTGAATCGTCGCAAATCACACCGGGTGGCATTTTGTAGCCACTGGAAAATCAAAAAATCACTCGCTCTCGAGTATAAAAGGATGCCTAGGCTAAGTTATTACATTATAACATTTTCTAGCTTAGCTATTTTTTCGCTTATTTTTTTATATCTTTCGTCGACCTTAGCTTTTAACTGAGGGGTTAGTACATGCGTTATGTCCGTTTTTTTAGTATTTTCTATTCCAGAAGAAAATCCATTAGTCATATGATCTTTATATTTGTCCAAAACAAAAAGCTTTAACTCCATATATTCTTTCGTGTTTTCTTTGTTTTCACCACTAATGCTCCTATTTAACCAAACACTTAAAGACTTGCTTGCACAAATGCCAGACTTTTGCCTTTGAAAACCTGTATCCACTGTTTCATCGAAAATTTCAGGGTCTTTACCTAGAGTCTTACAAAAAGAATCCTTCAGACTTCCACTAACAAGACCTGTAGTCCCAGTATTTCTAATAATGGTATCAAGCATTGATTTAAAGTTTTCTTTCTCTATTCCCCTAAAAACCGTTGGAGCCAAAGTGTCCCACGACCAAATGCCTCACCGACAGATTTTTTGTCAGTGTCGATAATTGTAAATTTATATGTTGCTTTAGTTTTTTTAGTAGCCTTTTGATCTAAAGCATATGTATACGAAACTGCATGCCCTGATGAGCCGCCGAAAATTAACACTTCTGCTACTTTTCCTTTTTCCAATTTCGTGAGTTTTTCTAAGGCACATTTGATATATGCTTCTCTATTATCTATTTCACCCAATTCAATTGCGTTTAAAAGAATGTTTTGGCATGACTCAATTTTATCTTGCATTTTGCATTCTTTCTCTTTTTGGCTAAAATCATCAAGATGAACTAAAAGCTCCCTAGCACAATTAACCTGTTTATTTCCCTGTAAACCCCTTAATTGGGTTGGTTCATATGGTTCATCGGAAATTATAGGGCTTTTCAGAGAGAAGGTCTGTTGCGCAGAATGAAATTGGCTAATATAGTATTTAAATTGAAATAATAAGAATGAAGCAGACAATATGCGAACTTACTGATCAAAGGAAGTCCGCTCTAGCAATAGCTTTAATAGGATTTCTAGATAGTGAAAATGAGTGCCCTGAAGACTGACCCTTTGAAGCCTCAGTTTTAGCATTAGCATTTTTTGCGTTAGAGATAGCGGGATAATGCTCTGCTCTAAAATCTGTATTCATAAATACCTCCAAAATATAAATAGAACCATATATTTTAATTATACGATATTTTAATAAATCTATTAATGTTTTATTCTAAAAACTTTTATTACCCTCTTTCCTTTAAGAGCTAATATTTGCATAAGGTCTTATTATAATGATAAAAGACATTTCTAATTTAATGCTTTAATTTACAAAACAAACATATCTATTTAAATAAATAGATTATATCGTATAATGAAAAGTGCTGCTAAACGTTTATTCGACTCAATTATAAATCGCACTATTAATAAAGAGGCTATTATGGTCGATCCATTATTATTTGATTTAATTCATGGAATTGGAGTTGCGCCCAATAATCCAAGGATTTCCCCTGCACATAAAACAGTGCAGAAAGATCGCTTTGATTTGGCCTTGGACGAAGCAATAAAGGAGCAAGTCAATAGTGTCATTGCAAAAGAAGGCCTGTTTGAAAACAAATTGTTGACCGTCTCATTAAGAAGCTCCAAGTTAGAACATGAAATTCGTGAAACAGCAAGTTTTACTGACGTTAGAAATAATGTGTCTTTAGCGGTAAAAATATTACAGGAGGAAGGGTTGCAATACTTTGAAAGGGTGGAGTATGATGCTCTTTTTGAAAGTTTAAACGAAATCAATCAGCATATTGATGCACTAAACCTCAAAGAATTGAATGATGAGGCGCTCCAGGCAGCCCTGACTATTTCAACAAGCTCCGGTCGTTATATCCTTAAAGTCGGTATCGATAAATATGAGCAGGGATTAATTGAAGAAAGTTTAGCTATTTTCTTTTTTCTTACAATTGTGAATCCAATTGAACCAGACTATTGGTTTCGTTTAGGACTAGTAGCCAAAAAATGTGAAAATTACAGCTTAGCCTTAAATTCATTTGCAACTTCATCGGAATTAGCACCAGAATTCATTGGCGCCCACATTTACACAGCTTATTGTCACTTAAAAATGCATTCTAAAGAAAATGTCTTAGCTAAACTTACCGAAGCAAAAAAGATTCAAGAAACCACACAAGTTGAGGAGAAATGGCGACAGCATATCGGTGATATCGAGAATCTGCTGGCGTTATCTAACTCATATTAAGGGAGGAATTGTTTATGCATGTAAATCGAGAACAAACTAGCCCCGAAATTGGAAACATAAAGTCACCTGTTTCACAACCTAGTGAAAAAACCTCATTAGGCTCTCTTGATAATTCGGCTGACACATCCATTAAAAATGGGAATAGCAACGTTTCGGGATCCTCTACAAAGACAACTCCAACGTTAGCTGGATTGGCCAGCAGGGTTCAAACAGGAATTGGGAATCTTTCACAAGCGGTATCCCATTCAGCCTTTGTAAAAAGTATGAAGGAAGTTTTACGCCCTCTCGGTAAAGTTCCAGAACAGATAAAGGAGGGCTTTCAAAGGAATGGTCGATCCGATCAAGCAGCTCTAAATCAAATAAGTGGTTCAAGCGATGGGGGAAGAAAGTCAGCTGTGGATGGCGCTATTAAGCTTATACAAGATAGAAACTGGTCAGTCGAGGGTAGTAAAAATGACCCTGATAAGCTGGCCGATAAATTAGAACAGGCAATTGGAATAGAAACTAAAGAAATGGAATTTGAAAAAGGTAATAGTAACATGTATAAAGCTGACCTACATAAAGCAAAAATTAGCGAATATAAGGCGGCTCTAAAACAACTAGACTTTTTTTGTGAAAAGGGCAGGTCAAATGTCGACGGAGAGGGACAGATAAAAGTCGAGAAACCAATGAATAATGTCAGCAGCTCTAAAGCAGAGCCCTCCAAATTCGCCACTAGCACAAAAGAAGAAAGCAAAAACTTAGACCAGCTCCGCAAGGAAAATGCTATTGCAACAGTCAGTTCATTGAAAGAGAGTATCGATAAACTTGATCAAGGTGACAAAAAACTACGATTTGTAGATGGCAAATTTTCTGCAGAGGATCGGTCTGTTATTTCAAAAATGACAACGAAGAATGTTGGTTCTAGTGAAGAATCCAAGGCCGCTATGAGCCATCTATTAGGCGATTTAAAAGAACTTTCAAAGTCTGCAGACCCAGAAATAAAAAAAGAGGCCTTTTCTATTTTAGTGAAGCTCAATAATAGCGAATGGGCTAGTAAGACTATTAAAAAAGATGAAAAGCTAAGTGGTCAATTTATGGAAATTAAACTAGGACCAGGTGTTTTTTCCGAAAATTTAGATAAACAACTTTTACAGTATGCAAACAGTGCTGGTAAAGAAGTTTTAATTCTTGAAGGGGGTATGTTAATTAGTATTCCAAAAGATGATTCTAGAGCAACAGATAAAAATTTAATTATTGCAATGAAAGAAATAAGTTTAATTTCAAATCAATTAGCTTCTAGCTCCAAATACAAAATTTCAGATAATGGAGCGGACTTGAATGATACTATTGATAAACTGCAAGCCAGAGAGTCTACGAAAGATTTAATTAACAGCGACCTCGAAAAAAATTTAGGCACTTCTAAGAATAATTTAGAAAAATCTTTAGTAGCCGAATTTAAAAAAGCTCTAGGACCAGCTATTGAAAATGTCAATATAAATATAAGATTAACAAGTACACTTATCGCACTTAACACATCTCCTGCAGTAAATAAGTTCATCAATTTAGATGTAGAGCAAAAATTGGTAAACGTATATTCTGAAAAAATAGTAAACATAAACAAATACCTATTGTCAGATAAACTTGACGAATTTCGAACTGGTGCTTTTCAAAGTGCATCCAGTAATATTCTACCGGATGCTAAAGGAAGCTTATTAAAATTGATATTGGGTAGTGAGGTTATTAGCTCTATAAAAGAGGAGGATAAGAATGTCTTGAAGGAAAGCATTAAGCTCATAACAGCTTCCTTAGATAAGGATATAAAAGTGGACGAAGAAAAACTCAACTTGGCTTTTGAGAATTTCACCCGAATTATTAAGAGTACGATCCCTTAAAAAATATCTAAGCACTATTGAATTGAGTCTTTTCTTTCCCGTTGAGCAAAAGCAAGCTGAAAAAAAAGACGCCGACCCTTTCTCCTATTTTTAGAAGCCCTGGCTATATCTTTCCAAATTCTGCTTTGATTCCATAGATTAGAAAAATAGGTATTC
>JACDDG010000109.1:0-6454 GCA_013817115.1 Parachlamydiaceae bacterium
GTGATGTCTAAATTTCCGTTGTCTGTTAACAATATCCCATGACGAGCCGACCGCGTAGGATATGAACTGTCAAATGTGTCGATCCCTAACGGTATTGAACGATCGATGGATGGAAGATCGCCTATCCCTAGCAAATGATTGGGCTTATCCATAGGTAGCAACGGCATCGTATAGGTAAGAAGGTCATGCATTTCCTCCTTATTTTTACCTACACTGCCTCCAACAGCATATCCATCAAAATCTAACCCTGTTAAAAATCGGCAACTTTCTTGTCGAAGTTCAGGATCAATCCCACCATGAATTACTGCATATATCGCTTGTCCTTGCGGATTTAACAAATGCGCATCAAGAGATCGTTTTTCCCAACGGTGCGTTCGTGCCAACGATTTCTTAAGATCTTCTTTTAAAATGTGGTAAGGAGGCAGTTCGTCTAAAGGAATAATGATATCTGCTCCAAAATCCTTTTGGGCATAAATAGAATTCTCGGGAGTGAGCACTATTTTTTCGCCATTTCGATAAGAACGAAAATGCACTCCTTCTTCTGTGATCTTGAGGACAAGTCCACCTTGTTTTTTCGTTCCTCGGCTTTTCAATTCATTGGCTACTCCCCCGTAAGCCAAGCTAAACACCTGGAAGCCTCCGGAGTCAGTGATAATAGGGAGCTTTCGATTAATAAAAGTGTGAAGCCCGCCTGCCTTTCTGACAACCTCCGGGCCAGGTTGCAAAAGTAAATGATAGGTATTGCAAAACATCAACTGCAAGCCTATCTCATCCACAAGTACATTATCTATGGCTTTTAACGTTCCATTTGTTCCTACTGCCACAAAATTTGGAGTGTCAATAATCCCATGAGGAGTGTGAATGCGCCCTACACGTGCACGAGATTTTTTCGACTGATGAATTAACTGAAAAGAGAAAGATGTCATGTTTTGAAGTGCCTATTTATTGATATTGGATAGATTGTAACCGAAAAAATCTCTTTCGTCCAGTAAGAAGCATGTCATATTTAAACGTACCTTACTATAGCTGAAGCACCGATATTCACCATATGCACACTTCGACTTTTGGTGACAGTAAGACCTGATGGTTCGGAACCTCCAAAAATTATCTGAAAAGCCCCAATATTTTCCTCACAAAGAATATAGGTGTTTATTCCGAAAAGATATTCTTTAATCCTTACTAAATTTGCAATAGTTACGGCAACAGCCTCAATTGCTTTAGGAATAGTATAGGCACTGCCTGAACTTTCTACTAAATTTTTTACCATAGTTTGTTTCTGTAAATTTGATATGTTTTTACTATTATCAAGCACCCCCAATGGCATTAGCACCCAATGCGGTTGATTAACAGGTTCGTTTTGTTTTAGTTCACCTTGATTTTCTTTTAACATATATTTGTAACCTGGTACTTTTCGCTCTTGCCACTGCAACAACTTAGACTCCACCTTAACACCCAGAGTTGTTAAGGTAAATTCAGTCTCGTTAATATACTTAGGAATGTATACAAGTGTATGAGTATCTTTAATTAACTTTCCACTATTTAGAAATACAGGGCACGGTCTATTAAGTATTTCATGGATGTTGTTCGGCAAAATTGAAAAAGCAGCTTGAATTTCTTCGTCGGAAGGAGTGGCCTCTCCGAAAAACTTCGCCCATTGCTGTGGACCAAACGCAAATCTTCGCCAATCATAGCCTTTCATTAATAGGCTTTCAAAAAGCATTTTATTTGTCAGTCGATACCATTGATTATCCACCAAAGATGGAGCTAAGAATCCCGCTGGATTTGAAGTTTTTAAATGTCTAAAGATTTCAAAAAGACATTCCTCAGGTATTTGGTAGATTGATCTGGGTTGATCTTTTGGTAGATCATTAAATTGCTGGTTTTCATCATTGTTAATTGATAAATTTGATCTAATCATAATTGAACAGCCTTCTTTATGTTAATATTATAAGCAAAAAATTTAGCATATCTTCTAATGCATTTAAATTCAACAACAAACATTACTAGTGTACGCGCAAAGGGATCATGTCTAAATTGCGCTACAGAAAAAACAGCTTTTAATAGAAATCAAAAAACTGTCCACATAAAATTTGTTACAGTAAGTTCTATAAACGCCTTACCACGTTAAAAAAATTCTAACAAAAATATGTGTCCTTCTAACAAAATCATATAAATATTTTTTGTGTCATCTTCAAAATTCTCCTTTTTTTGGCTGTCCATATTTATCATTAAATTTTATTGCACCCTGATTTTCAACCGTGCCATGTTTTTTTTTACCTTGATTTTTAACCACGTAATGGCTGAAATAAAAAAACTGCGAGGTCAATTGCATGAAGCGTCTTATCGATCATCTCTTTCGGAATGGAAAGTCAATCCTCATCGCAAACCTTTGTTGTTGCAAGGTACCCGCCAAGTAGGAAAAACTTTCGCAGCAAGGTAGTTGGGAACGACTTTCCCTAATTTTATCGAGATAAATTTTGAATTCCGATCATATCTAAAAACTCTCTTCACCCAAGATCTTGATCCTATACGAATTACGAAAGAACTTTCTTTGCTTTTGCAAAAACCAATTGCCCCGGGTAAGACGCTTCTTTTTTTTTGACGAAATTCAAGAATGTACCATTGCAATTACTGCCCTGCGTTACTTTTATGAAATCATGCCTACGTTGCATGTCATTGGTGCAGGATCCCTTCTTGACTTTGCATTGCAAAAAATGGGTGTTCCCTTTGGTCGGGTTAGCAGCCTCTACATGTATCCTATCTCTTTTGTAGAATATCTTTGTGCGACAGGCAAATCGATGGCGATCGAAGCTCTCCTAAAGCACAATGAACAGCAGCCTTTTAGCGAATTACTTCATGGCATGTTATTGAAAGATGTCGCTCATTATCTTGCCATTGGGGGAATGCCCGATGCAGTGCGAACATGGATTGAAATGGAGGCTCCGAGAGAGATTGCCGCAATACATCACACCCTTCTCGGGACTTACAGACAGGATTTCATAAAATATACTGAAAAATTTCAGATTAAATATATTGAGCAACTGTTCAACGAAATCCCTCGACAGCTCGGTGCAAAATTTAAATATAGCAAAATCGAAGGGGAATGTCGCAAGAGAGAATTAGCTCCCTGTTTAGAGCTTCTTGCTACAGCAGGAGTGATCCATACCGTAACCCACACGTCGGGGAAGGGACTCCAATAGGGGCAGGGAGCGATCCCAGTCGCTTTAAAGTCATTTTTCTTGATTCGGCTTTAAGCCAGACAGCACTTGGTTTCGATCTAACTGCATGGGTTTTTGCGTCCGGAACAGGAATTAGTCAATAAAGGGGCTATTGTGGAGGCTTTTGTAGGACAAGAAATTTTAGCCTATTCTCTTCCCATAGCTAAGAGCCACCTTTATTATTGGCATCGTGAGTCACGGGGAAGTCAAGCCGAGGTGGACTATCTATTTCAGCGTGGGAGTGATATTATACCCATCGAAGTCAAGAGTGGAAGTGGAACTCCCCTAAAAAGTTTACATCTATTCCTTCAAGAGCACCCTCGGACTCCTCACGGCGTTCGAATATCAACACACAACTATTCACACCATGAGCAAATTCACTCTTTGCCATTATATGCGACCCTTCTTTGGCATCTCTCGAACAAAAAGAAGCTATGCATTGGCTCTGTCAATCTGAATCAAACTATAGCTTGTGCTACGCCCCCCTTCAGTGTTTTTTGAGAGTATATCTTTCTCAATCAGGTCAATAATATCTCTATGAGCAGTGTCTTGTGAACACTTTGCCATTTTAGACCATTTTGTCGTAGTCAATTTATTATCAAATCCATCAAGTAACTTGTTAATAACTTTCTTTTGCCTTTCATTCAGTGATACATGTTGATATTTCTCCCAAAATTTGACTTTAAAAAAAATATTCGATAGAGAAATTCTGGCCTTCTCTATTGCACTTCCAAGGCACCCCAAAAACCACTCAATCCAGGCTGTTATGTCTAAATCCCCTTTTTGAGTTTTTTCGAGAATTTTATAATAGTCTTTTCTTTCAGACTGAATCTGTGCTGATAGACTATAAAAACGCAGTGAACTTTTTTCCGCACGTGCAAGCAGCATATCCGAAATAGCTCGGGCAATGCGTCCATTACCATCGTCGAATGGATGAATAGTGATAAACCATAGATGGGCAATTGCTGCTTTTAAAACGGGGTCAAGATTCGAATCCTCATTTACCCATTTTAAAAATAATGCCATCTCTTTGTCCAGCAAACCTGCTTTGGGAGCTTCATAGTGCACTACCTCTTGACCCATTTTCCCTGAAACAACTTGCATAACATTCTGACGCCATTCCCCTACCTTGATTTTGGTATACTTATCTATGGGAAATAATTTTGTATGCCAATAGAATAAACGTTCTTTAGTCAATGATTGATCATAATTTTGCGTTGCATCGAGGATCATCTCAACAATTCCATCTACATTTCGATCTGAAGGTAGTAAAGCTCCGATGTCTATCCCCAAATGTTTTGCAACTGACGAACGAACTTGAGTCTGATCTAGAAGCTCCCCTTCTATTTCACTCGACTTAATTACATCTTGAGTCAAAGTCTCCAAAAATGTTCCTTGCTGGAGCTTAAAGCCCACACGCTCCATTTGTCCCAGAAGTCGACCCTGGTCATGCAATAGTGGACAAAGGATGGTGGAAATTTTATCCGTATCCCATTTAAACTTTGGCCAGTCCGATTGGTCGTAGATATACATGATTTACTCCTTGCTTTTCCTTATCCTATAAGATGTGCGGAGATTAGGCAAGCTTAATCTCCGCACTTTTGCCTGATTTTTGCGGAGATTAAGCCAACTTAATCTCCGCAAAAATCTGTCGAATTGAATAATAGCCAGATATTGTAGGTGAAATCACCCCACTAAACTCGGACTAAAGCGGTTTGGTGAAGATGTTAAAGGTTCCATCAGTCACGTGGCCATCGCCGGATCAGAATATTCATAAGGGACTGGATCTAACGTAGAAAGAGAGGAAATAGAACTTTCATATTTTGGTTTTGTAGGATCAATTGTCAAAAGCTGTAAATCAAGTGCTTTTGCGCGTTGCTTGGCAAACGCTTCTATTGCTAGTTTTAATTTAGGATCTACAAGACGCGGATAAACTCCTTCAAGAAAGAGAACCGGCTCCTTGCCGTTCCATAAGATGCGAAAAATCTGCCTTGCAATGATCTTTCCCTCTTTATTTTTTATTGCGAGCAAACGATTTTTTCCGTCAAAGACGTAGCCCATCAGGCATTTATTAAGAGTTGGACTACCATCTACCGCTTGACAGCTGCCTTCAACTTCCGTTCCTGAGAGGAAGAGATCTTCGTAATGATCACTATCGACGATTGAAAAACCTTCATAATTTTGTTTGACTTCATCTCTTTTGATCAGTCCTGACAAAAGTGCCTTAATATCGTTTTGAAATGCTGCAAATTGCGGTTTGTTTATCTCCTTCAAATCGCTATCGATTTCCTTTAGCAATTCCTTTTGCTTTTTAGCTAATAAGTTCTCATCCATCAGTTTAATGCAGTTTATTTGTATATCTTGTAGCTTATCTGCTTTAAAATTTTCTTGGATCACTTTCTTGCCGGATTTAAGAAAATCAAAAAGAAGAGGAGCTTCTTCATATTTTAAATGCCCATGATCTATTAAATTATTTTTAAAAATCCCTAAAAAGTTAATTGGCTGCAGTGATACATCAGTTTCTTTAAGAAAATTCGCAAGTAATGATTTTCCTCCATCCGCCCACATTTGTAAAAGCTCAGGCTTATTTCGAAAGATTTCGGCAAGGTGTTTGGATTTGGTCATATCGTAGCGCATCTTAGGGAAATCACCCGCTAAAAGTCCGTCCAAAACACTTCCAAGACATTGTAATGATTGTTTATCGGCTTGTAATTTGGCAGCATAAGTGATAATAAAGTTAGGCACTCTTGTTTCGCCGAAGAATTTTGTAAATTTCCCGGCAAAATCATCTACTCCTGTTGTAGGGATAATTTTCTGTATGTTTTCTTCCAAAATGGCTGAAATCGTTTTGTTTTCAAGATTCTCTTTTTTTAGGTCGCCCATTTTATTGATATCCTTGATCGTTGAAATAGCTCGCAATGTGACAAGAATCCCTTCCAATTTTTCCTTCGCATTGAAATTCTCTTTGGATTCGATTTTTGCCAACAGATTCTCTATATCATCAGGATTGAGTTCCGCAGCTGAAAAAATGGCGTATAGCGCATGACATAAACCCTATTTTCTTTTCCTGGTTTCAATTGGCTGTTACAGGCTATTTTGTAGTGATCACCACAAGTCTTTTCAGAAACTCCTCGGCTCTTAAGTAGGGATAGAAGCATCAATGGTATTTTTGCATGCGGGGGGGGACCTGATTTTTCAGGTTTTTTGGACGCAGATTTGGCGGATATGGTTGGGCC
>JACDDG010000109.1:6464-7488 GCA_013817115.1 Parachlamydiaceae bacterium
GGATAGGGCTTAAAAGCTTTAAAGCATATTCTTTGGCATTATCATTTTTAGAAAGTTCAATCATGGGACTTATGAACTGATAGCGCATTTTTGGGTGTGTGAAATTAAGGGATGCTTTAAGAAATCCATTCACGACCAAAAACTCAAATTCTTCAGGACTTAAATTTTCAAGGGCTGCATGGCCTAAAAAAGAGGTAAGATATGAAAGCATTATTTTTTGAATTTCGGGTCTTTTCTTATCGACTTTGTCCATTCCCTTATAAAAGATAGTGTCGAATATTTCTTGTGGGAGAAGCCATTTTTTCTCATTACAGAATGAAATGAGAGAATCATAAACTTGGGATAATTCTGCTTCTTCTTTTCCTAAAAGATTAAAAGAATTTATAAGCTCAGGGAAAAGATCGACAGGGAGTTCGTAATTTGAAAAAAACTTAAGCGTTGCATCGGGAGATAAGATCATCGCATTCAAGAAAATAGAAAAAAGTGCTTTCTCGTCTTTAATGCCGTAATCTTGTATGAATTCGGATACTCCTGCTCCATTTTGAGCTGCTGCGATCTTAGCGATTTCGATACGGGCGCTTTCGTCTTTAATGCCGTAATTTTGTATGTAATGGGATACTCCCCATCCATCCTGAGAAGCTGCGATCTTAGCGATTTCGATACGGACACTTTCGTCTTTGATGCCGTAATTTAGTATGTTATGGGATAATCCCTGTCCATTTTGAGCTGCTGCGATCTTAGCGATTTCACGAAGGGCGCTTTCGTCTTTAATGCCGTAATTTTGTATGAATTTGGAGACTCCCTCTCCACTCTGAGCTGCTGCGATCTTAGCGATTTCGATACGGACGCTTTCGTCTTTAATGCCGTAATTTTGTATGGATTGGGATACTACTGCTCCATTTTGAACTGCCGCGATTTTAGCGATTTCAATGAGGGCGCTTTCGTCTTTAATGCCGTAATTTTGTATGAATTCGGATACTCCCGATTCATTTTGAGCTGCTGCGATCATAGCGATTTCTATAAG
>JACDDG010000110.1 GCA_013817115.1 Parachlamydiaceae bacterium
GAAACAAACTGTTGTAGTATAATTAAGTTAATGCGAAAGTTTCGCTCGGCTAACCGAAAAATCAAATGTTATTTTTATCGGAAAGCCAAAAAATCATAAAGTCGAGAATAACACATATTATAACCGAAACAATAAACTTTTTATTTAACATAGAGTTCTCTTTTTGGTTTAACAACTATTGTAGAATGTCAGTTGATAAATTAGAAGATTGATTAATTGCACTATGCATACGCTTTAACTCTAGGTTGCCAAGTTGACCGCAAGCAGCCATAATCTGTTGACCTTTTGTTCCACGACGCATCGTGCAATAGCCACGAGCGCGTAATCGCTCCACAAAGGCATCAATAACCTCTGAATCGGGCGCTGAAAAACGGTCCCTAGTCTGCTGATTATAGGGAATGACGTTGATTTTGACCGAAAGCCCAATTAAATACGTCGCCAAACGCTCAGCATGGTCACGAGTGTCATTTACATTTTGAAGTAGTACATACGCAACTAGAATCTCACGACCTGTTTTTTGATTATAAGCAAGCATCACATCATAAAGCTCCTTTAAATTGTGCTTGCGATTGATTGGCATTAGCCGATTGCGCAACTCATCATCCGGAGCAGTTATAGAAACCGCCAAGTTAGGAGTTTCCCCCGTTTCTTCTGTAAAACGTACAATACCTTCAGCTAATCCACTCGTAGAAATTGTCAGATGCCTTTTACCAAACGCTAAGCCTCTAGGATCAGTAAGAATACGCACAGCCTGCATGACTGAATCATAATTATCAAAAGGCTCTCCCATTCCCATAAAAACAATATTGCGCATATTAAAGCCCAGATGATGCTTTGCAATATACACCTGAGCGACAATTTCTGCTGGAGTTAAATTGCGCAAAAGTCCCATGCGCCCCGTTTCGCAAAAAGTACAACCTAAACGACACCCGACTTGAGATGATACACACAATGTACCGCCAGCTTGCATTGGAATGCGCACTGATTCAATAAAAAGCTTGTCGTGGGTGCATAACAAAAATTTCCCTGTCTCCCCTTCTTCTCTTTGACTGGAAAGGGTGGGTAAAGTAAAGTCGATTTGCTCTTCAATTTCGTCAATTAATCGCTGGCTATTCTTAAATAAAGGGTCATTGCGATCGATAGCATTGTTTCGCATTAGTTGTGAATAGATCCGACCGGCATGCTGCAATCCTCTGCCCAACCGCTGAGATACCATCTCAGCAAACGAGTTTTCGGTATGCGAAAAAAAAGAAATTTTGGGAAGCGTCATATAATTTCCAAACTGTTAAGGCGTGCAATCAGTATATCTGAAAAAAACGATTCAATCCACTAAAAAAACTACTGGCAGAATTACATAAATTAAATGGATCTAATCTAAAAGCAAAAGATTGGTAGGAAAACGGGTAATCTATTACTCGAAATTTTGAATAATGTTTTTTATAGAGTTATCATTTCACGAAGCCCATTTTTCTTTAATTTAAAAAGCTCCGTGCGAGGAATATTGCTGACTACATAAATCCGCCGAATTCTTGCTACCGGAATGACTTGCTTGTAGAATTCATCGATCATACGCTGCAAATTATTATCACTTTCACTTATCGCCAAGGTTGCTAAGCACACGATTCTTCCTAAACGCTCATCAGGTAAATCTACGATGACAGCTTCTTCCCGGAAATTGCAGGCGAGCTTAATGTTATCCCAAATGCTCTCAAGCTGAGAAAAATTTACATTTTCTCCGCTGATTTTAATAAAATTAGCCCCTCTCCCATGTATCTGTAAAACACCCCCTTTCAAAGAACCTTTATCTTGCGTTTTATACCATCCCTCTACTTTGGGATTGATAAAAGTACAGCCAGGATCATTACCATGTACAAATCCAGTAAGAAGTGCTTCGCTTTTAATTTTAATGAACCCTTCCTCATCAAACTTCATTTCAATGTGGTCTAGAAGGTTTAAATCTGAGTAAGGTTCCTTTGATAACGATGTGGCTATTTGAGAGCAAAGTTCTGTCATTCCATAGCTTCGTAAAAGAGGCCAACCTAAGGCTAATGCTTTCTCGTGAAGGATCTCAGAAAATGCTTCTCCTCCTATCACAATACTTTTTAAAAATTTGGGTGCTTGTAGATTCAGCGAAACGATGTCATGCACATGCGTCGGAGTCAATGAAGAAAAGGCAATCTTATGGTCTGCTAGAAGCTTGACATATTGATTAGGATCCCACTTATCTTCGGAAAAATCCCAAACTTCAGAACCTGTCAAATAAGCTCTTGCATGGATCGCTAACCCCCCTGTATGAAATAATGGTAAGACATTTAACCAAGAATCCCCCTTATTTACTTTTAAATGAGCATTGACTCCAGCTGCAGAAACTAATAGTGCACGTTTTGAAAGAGCGATCATTTTCGGGAAATTCTCTGTTCCCGAACTACAAAGCCAGACATGCCCCTGTAACGAGATATGAGGGAAAACAGCATTTTTTAAAAGCTCTTTTATTGCCTCAGGAAGCAATTGATTAATAAAAACATATGATTCCTCATTCAACCAATCTACACAAGTTTTTTCCATGGGATATCTTTAAGTAAAGTATTAAAACCAAATCCAGTCCCCTCTTGAGGCATTAACTGACCGCCCCGAGAGTGAATAGAGCTAATAAAAGGATCTTCTTGAAAGCATTTATGCGTAAGCAATCCACACAGTGAAACTTGTTGTGGATACAAATTACTTAACCTTGCAGCTTCATATGCGGCACACATCTGCCCAAAAGGATGATCCAAGTAGCTTGTAATAATAAGTTTAGTGGTATGCTCAAAGCTTTTTGGAGAAGATTCAACCGCAGGTTTATAGACACAATAATGGGCTGAATCCGGAGATTGTAGAGCCAATAGGCATTTACGGTCTGCTGCAAAAGACACTTGTAAAGCTAATTGGTCTTGAGTCCAAGCGTCAGAATCATAGGGATAAGGGTCTTCGACTAAATCAATGCACTCCCTAACTTCATAAGGAATCTTTTCCCAGTACTCGTGAAAAATTTTTCTTGAAAGTTTTTCATTAAAATCAAGTCGAAAGTGCAAACCTGAAATGTTTTGGACCCATAATTGCATCGTCGATATTTCTACATCCGGAAAAGAACCAACCTTAAGTTTGAAATGAGTCAATCCTTGTGAGGATAGCTCCGGCAGGTTATCAGAAAGGCTAATTAGTTGATGACACAAAGGTATTGTCATGCCTTTAAATAAAGAATGCCTTTCTTTACGCGCATTAGCATCTAAGTTTGCAAAATGCAAAGAGCGCTCTAGTAGTGGAGTCCTTGCATTTTGAGAAAGTAGGTGTAGTTGATTTTCTAGCGATTCATCTCCCAGTTCTACCCACGGATGACAATCACAATATCCGATCAGCCCATCGTGAAAAGTGATCTGCAAAAGAGCCCCTTTACGGGGTACTTTTGAGCTAAAATCGCCGTAGCGCCTCTTAAAATGAAGCTGATAAAGATGATAGGCTATTTTCATCGAGACACCTTAAATTTGATTTTAGTACTGCAAAGGAAATAGCTCTAGAGCTAAACTAAGGCTTGAAATTCCTTCCGCCTGAAGGGCTGATTTATAATAAGGCGATGCCCCATTCGCATCAAACAACGAATGGAGGGCTTACAATTTTTGCTGCGCGTCTTACGCGGCTTTCTGGCGCCCCTACCGGGGCGGACATTTTGTAGTAATTCGAGCCCCGAGTTCCGTTTTCGCTGCGCCCGGGTCTATTAACAGTTCAACTACCGGGGGATACGAGCATGAATAGCTTTCCTTGCTTCTCAACTTTGTTTTGTCAAAAATGTTCTATCTCCCGGTAGGGAGAACTGTTAATAGCCCCGGGTGCAGCGATAGCGGAACCCGGGGTTCGGATTATTACAAACCGCGCGCCCCGGTAGGGGCGCAAGAAAGCCACAAGCCAACACAGAAACTATCGTGAGGCTTCCATGTGTTGCTTGATGCGAGTAACGCGATGCCCTTATGAGTCAGCCCTTCAGATTGGAAAGCATTTCAGCACTTCAACACCCCCTAAGGGCTGTTCCTTAATCACTCCATATTCATCATGCCTGTCTTGATTGCATTGAAAAGTGAGCAAAGCGAGCATTTTCAATGCAATCAAGACAGGCATGGGTGCAATATGTCTTACGGCAACCTTGGAAATTGTCCGAAATTAGGTTTCCTTTTTTCTAATAAAGCATTTTTCCCTTCTTTAGCCTCATCCGTCATGTAGTAAAGCAAAGTGGCATCCCCAGCTAGATCTAAAAGACCCATTTGCCCATCGCAATCCGCATTTAAGGCCGCTTTGCAAAAACGTAAAGCTAATGGTGAACGCTCTAACATCTCTCGGCACCAAATTAAGGTTTCTTCTTCAAGGCGTTCTAAAGGCACTACGCAGTTGACTAATCCCATCTCCAACGCCTCTTTAGCGCTATAGAATCGGCATAAAAACCATATTTCCCGTGCTTTTTTTTGCCCTACAATTCTGGAAAGATAGCTACACCCGAGTCCACCATCAAAAGATCCCATTTTAGGTCCTACCTGGCCAAATTGAGCATTTTCAGCGGCGATAGTAAGATCACAAACAACATGAAGCACATGCCCACCTCCCACAGCCCAACCTGCGACCATAGCGACAACCGGTTTTGGCATCGACCGAATCTGCTTTTGAAGGTCTAACACATTTAATCTGGGTAAACCGCCATCTCCAACGTAGCCGCCTTCTCCGCGAACATTTTGATCTCCGCCAGAGCAAAAGGCCTTATCCCCTTCCCCTGTAAGAATAATAACTCCTATACTTGGATCCATTCTGGCTAGCTCAAAAGCATCGCGCATCTCGTCTATAGTTTCAGGACGAAATGCATTGTGGATATGGGGGCGATTAATAGTAACTTTTGCAATTCCATCTTCAGAATGCTCATACTTTATATCTTCATATGTTTTTTTCGAAATCCATTTTGTTTTCATGATAAGTCCATCAAAAATTGGTTAATTTCAGCTGTAAATTTTTCGGGTTGGTCCCAAGGAACACGATGCGCAGCCTCTGGAATAATGGACACACTGCCCACATCTTTAAATTTCTCTGCTAAAGCTGTAAACTTCTTATCTTGCTGCCCGGCAATGTACAAAGTAGGAATTGATAGTTTTTTTAATCGTTCGAGTAAATATTCTTGGTTTCCAAGCGACCATCGAGACAACTGTTGGGCTAATATTTTCCGATCATAGTCTTTTTCGTTTCTGCGAAGTGATAAGGGAACACCGCCAAAAACAGCATTCTCATTCCAAGCACACATTAATTCATCCCAAGGCTCATCAAGAAAACGCTCAGCCCACTTTTGATCACTCGCCACCCTGGAAGCTCTATCACGATCACAATCAAAACCTGGATGAGCAGAAACAAAAATTGCAGCATCCCACAATGATGGAGCTGAAAGCAGCATGTGCATCGCCAGCCTACCACCGAGAGAATATCCCAACAAGATATTTTTGCCAGAACTGAGAGTGACTTCTGAGTTGCAAAGTTGACTCCAGGAAATGAAATCAAGCTCGGAATGATTGATCTGCATAGGGCAATCGATAAAATTAAACATTGTCCAATCAGAGGGTAAGCCTAAAAATCCATGTAGAGCATGTATTTTATTGGCGGAATTTTTAATTGAGCTCATTATATGCTTTCCAAAAACTGTCTGAAGCAACAGGGTCGGGACAAATTTCTAAGAACACTTTATCCGGGAGAACTCCTGTAGGTACAGAGCCATTGTAACAATAGTATGGAATCTGCCAAGCTTTAGCAAAATATTCGAAATCGAAATGATGTAAACTTTGAAATACAGGATCTTTGTACATTCTTGCGAAAATTTTTCCTCCGCCATTATTTATGACAACAATCCTTATTTTCATATTTGTGAGGCTATCTAGAATCCAAAGAGCCGAAAAATCATACAGAGCTGTTAAGTCCCCTACTAACGTCCAATTTTCTCTTCCCTCTTTACAAAGACCAAAGTATGTCGAAAGTTGACCGTCGATTCCGTTTAAACCTCTACTGGCTAAAATTTCAATGTCGATCAAATTTTCATGGGCAGCTAAATCCCATTCCCGAATCGGTAAACTATTACCCAAGTAAACCATCGAGTGATCAGGTATTTGTTTTGACAACGCATGAAAAAGAGCGGGTTCTGAAGTGGGGTATTTTTTGAAAAGTTGCATGACGGCTAGAGATTTTTCATGATCTGCCTGTCTAAATGCATCAAAATTTTCACATTTCCAATGATGGTGTATAGCGTATAAAGAAAGAAATTCACTTAAGAGGCATTGTATGTGGCGCCCCCAGCTAAGGCCACTAAAAGGCACATTGCTCAAAGAGCACTGTGCAACTTCGTTAGGACGATCTTCGAGATCTCTCCATAACCGTGTAACAGGTACGCCGCCAATTCTAAGAACTCCATCGATAGAATAATCATTAAGCTTTGAAAGATTCCATATGAAAGCTTCATTTCTTATTTGAAGATGCTTCAACCTAGACTCTTCTCGTAGTCCTGAACATCCTTCGCAGTAGATGGGAGCGCTTAAGCGAACTAAAAATGAGATGACACTTTCCTGCTCTTCTTTCGAGAGAGCACCCACAACCACTAAAGGACGATGTGATGATTCAAAAAAACTATTTAGATCTTTAGGATTTGCAGATGGAAAATTTGGAGCTACTTTATGCTTTGATATTAATTGTGAAAGATCATGTATTTTTGAAGAATATGAGTATGGGTCTTCAATGCAAACATTTAAATGTGCCGGCCCTGAGCAATCCCATTGCTCAATGCTACAGTTTTCATCTCCTTCTATATCTTGAGAGAAATGCGCATAGACACCGAATAGCCCTTTTTGTTCGGCTGTTTGGGGTGCTCCGGTACCACGAAAGCGCCGTGGGCGATCTGCAGTCAGTAGTAAGATGGGCACACCGGTATAGTGTGCCTCCATCGTTGCAGGTAAAAGTTCTCCTGCGGCGGTGCCTGAAGTTGTCACTACAGCAACCGGACAGCCGGTTAAACGCGCTCTACCTAAAGCGAAAAATGCTGCGGAGCGCTCTTCATACCACGTGTATTTTTTTATGCCGGGACTTGCCATAATACAATTAATCAGAGGGCTATTACGCGACCCCGGACATAGGCAAAATTCCTTAACTCCCGTTTTAACAACTTCATCCAGCACATGTTGATAGACAGGTTTATTCATTTATTTAGAAATCTTTTGTTTGAACTTACTCAATTGTAGCTGCGATCTTACGTGGCCTTCTCGCGCCCCTACCGGGGCGCACGTATGTAATGATCCAAACCCCGGGTTCCGCTATCGCTGCACCCGGGGCTATTAACAGTTCCCCCTACCGGGAGATAGGAGCAT
>JACDDG010000111.1 GCA_013817115.1 Parachlamydiaceae bacterium
TGCTATTGGTTATTAAATGATTTTCAGGATATGTTTTAAGCTACATTTAAAAAAAATGAGTTAAAAGCATGTTTAGAGTGAGGTATTATTTTCGTTGTGCACTTGCTGGCTTGAACTTTTCTTTACGGTTTTCTTTGTAGTCATTTTTTAAAATATAACTAATCTGAACTAAATCTTCTTTTTTTCTGTGATAAGAGTTCCAACATAATTATAAATGTCTAGCCATTCTCCCTCAAAAGGTGTCTTTTCGTTAATTATTTTAGTATAATTGTATTCTGCTTCAGCTTCCCCTTTTTGATTATGCTCCAAGTGACATTGTGCGCAAAAAAGACGAGCTCCGACCAGTTCAGGATTGATGTTAGCAGCTGTATTGTAGGCTTTAATTGCTAGATCAAAATTTTTGCATTCTTGTGCACAAATACCTGTACGAAACCAATAATCATCATCATTAGAGTCAAGAACTGCCAACAATGAAAAAAGAGCCAAGGCCGAAGGATATTGCTTTTCTTGATATTTTTTAATGGCTATATTTAAAGCTGCTTTAAGAGTTTCTATACTGACCCCTATGATTCTACTCAAATCTTGTTCAAGAGGGAGATTTAAATCTAGTTGGTCAATGTTTTCCATTACTTGTTGTAGATTTTGTACCATAGCTTCAAATTCTTCATTATTGAGATATTGCTTGCCCTCCGTAATTAATATCTCGAGTGCTTTAATGATAAGCGGGTTAAAACTATTATTTTGAACGGATCCCAGAAGTTGAAGCTCTGCTTTTTTACGTTTTACTTCCGGAGAAGTTAATGAAGTCGGGCCATGTGAATCATCAAAAAATTGTAACTTTAAAATGTCTTGAATGTTTTTATCAACAGCTTTCTCAAATCGATCTTTTTCGGTTTCTTGTGTTGCAATCTTTTTCCTTACTTGAGATTCTAGACTTGGATCGATTGGCATAAAAACCCTCATGATAATAAATAGGATAGTAAATAACTATGTTCCGTTGACTGAATATTAAAATTTTTTGAAAAAAAATGCAAGCTATTAAGGAATTTGGAATATTTATATTTAAATTGTTGACCTCTCAAGGTGTACCGCCATAGTTCTTGATAATAACTTTGTTAATTTGGTACTGTTTGAAAAAAAACATTTAGACTGAATTTAGCTTCTTTCCAATTTTGTAAAAATTGGAGATTTATACCGAAGAGCGTTCAAATTTTGGTTTTTGGCCATTTTACCGTAATGACAGCATGCGGAAGTGACTTCTACTTCGCAAATACCCGCCCTCTAACTCAGGAAAAGACGATGGTCTCAGAGTCGCATGAAACGCCAAAATTTCTTTATAAAGTTCTTTCAGAGAAGCATTGGACAGATTCTCAGCAGAATAAAGTTGTCATGTTATCTGATATGGATGATGATTTTATTCATTTATCAAAAGAAGATCAGCTTGACAGAATTATTCATAAATATTGGGCAAATGTTCCTAAGATTATTGTTTTAAAATTAGACACAACAAAGCTACAAGGGGAAATGGTTTATGAAGCAAACCCTGGAGGGCTATCCAAATATTATCATCTTTACAAAGGTGTGATTCCGCTTTCATCGGTTGCTGAAGTAAAAGTTATCGAACGGTAAATATGCGTTCTAGATGGTAGCAAGTGTAAAACGTCGCAAAAATGCTACTCATCGAATGATGAGCTACATTTTTGCGATGTTGAGTAGCATTTTTGCGACGTTTGACACTTGCTACCATCTAGAACGTGAAGTTACAGAACAACTCTCATGTTAGCAGTGGCTAGTTGGGGATGAGCATTGATCCATGGAAGGCACTGCTTACCTATGCGCATCGGAACATTAATCCGTACATAGCTATCGCCTTCGCCATCGCCCCTGTCCACTTGAAAAGGAGTTGGTATTGTATTTTGCCTTAGGAAAAGCTGCAGTTTCCGGTAGAGAGGTGTGTTGGGGAATTTTGGAGTGTCAGAAACGGTGAAAACTTCTTTGGTCTCCGCATCTTGAAAAAGCTGGGGATAAGAGAATTGCAATCCCCAAAGGATGCTATCTTTGCTAAACACCATTGGTCTTATTTTTCCATCTGCTGGCGAATAGGAAATTCGATTCGCTTGAAGCTGTAAAACCGGTTTCTCAACTCGGATAATGTGTCGGTCAGAACCGATTACAATGTGAAAAAGATGATCCCGCGAAGTTGTAAATATTGAAGAGAAATAGGGTCTGTAAATTTTCTCATCAGGCATTTCACTCTTTTTCAAACACTCTATGTAAGCTCCATAGGCTTCTAGGAATTTTTCTTTGGAAATAATTCCCTCATCAATACCACAGACCATTCCAACTTGGAAAATTTCAAAATCTCCTAGAGCAGAGAATAGCGTGCGCATTTCATTGACGTCGATTAATAGCTGCAAATCCAGCCATTTTGAAGCCTGTAGAGGCAGCTCAGTTCCGGATCCGATACGCAAAGAAGAAGTACTTGTCATTTACATTCCTTGCATTTAAAATCTTGCCAGGTTGAAATGGCGATCATAGAGAATATTCCGATGCAAACAGCCGAATCTGCGACGTTAAAAACCGGAAAATCGTATCCCCAAAGATTAAAATGGAACATATCGACTACATGTCCATATCTGAAGTAATCGATAACATTTCCCAGAGCTCCGGCAATGACCAGCGAAAGAGGAAGCTGCCAGATTTTTTGTTTATTAAAAAACAATAGGTAGATGATCATGGCTATAATTAATACCACCCTCATGCCCACAAGTAGATCCTGGTAACCACCAAAAGTTCCCCACGCAGCACCTCGGTTAGTGAGGTGCGTTATGGAAAATTCGATCCCCATGAAATTTTGAAAAACAGGGATTCCTCCATATGGGTAGGCGGGGTAACGCGAACTCATAATGGGAAGTGATGAATGAACCCAAGATTTTGAAAAGGCATCGGCTGTAATAACAAATAGACTCGTGCAAAGGCCTACCCAAAAAGCATACAACATCCTAGATTAATCCCTTTTCAATTTTTTCCTGTGCTTTTACTGTCATATTAGCATAAGGAACGGCCTCAAGTCTTGCCAGGGGAATTTCTTCACCGCTAACATCGCAGATGCCATACGTTTCTTCTTCAATTTTTTCCAATGCCCTGTTGATTTGTCGCAAAATTTCATATTCCCGTGATGAAACTTCTAAAATAATTGTACGATCAAAATCATCTGTCCCTTGGTCTGCTTGGTGCTGTGAATAGCCACCTGAGTCATCTGATGATTTTACTTCAGCTGTTGAGCCTTTTAATAGACGTGTCAGCTGTGCGCGTAACTCTTCAAGCCGTTTTTTAAACTTGGCAACTTCATTTGTTTTTAGGGGCATGTCCATTTTCTCCTGTTATAGTAGCTGAGGTGAGTCTTACCTGTTTTCAAATAATTTATCCATTTAAATTTTTATTTTTACTCAACTTTAGTAATTGTTGGGCGGTTGCGAATTTTCTAAGTCTCTTCGAACCTGAGTTAATTATGTTTTTTTTAGGGTTACTGACCCTTCAAAATAAAAAAAAATAACTCAAGGTTTACAAGACGACGAAAATTTGCCACTAAATTCACTGAAGTTAGGTTTTACGTATCGTCTTTTGCCTGAATCGATTGGATTGCAGCCAGCAACTCCTCAATATTTTTAAATCTCCGGTATACACATGCAAATCTAATATAGGCAATTGCGTCCAATTCCAAAAAATTTTGCATCACAATTTCACCAAGCTCGGTAGTACTAATCTCCTTAACTTGCCGTTGCATCAGTTCGGCTGTGATTTGCGATGCAAGGGTCAAAACCTGTTCATGGCTGATTGTAGTATGTCGGCAAGCTGCCAGCATTCCATCAACTAACTTTTTTTGTTGAAATTCTTCGTAACGGCCATCTCGTTTGTGGATTTGAACCGTTAGTTCAATAGTTTCAAAAGTCGTGAATCTGCGTGTACATTGTAGACATTCTCGTCTACGTCTTACGGCATTAATATCCATCGAATCTCGCGAATCCAAAACTTTTAGATCTGTAGATTGGCAGAAAGGGCACTTCATAACTTGTCTCTGTAACAGTATTTAGTCGAAACATAAGCGCATAGTATAACATTAAAAATAATCAAAAGTCAACTTTATCATTTATTCATAATAATTCGAGGCATGAATGTTTTTAGTCCTGAAAGCTGATCTTCACGATCTTTATCTTTTGTCTTATTGTCGAGTTATACCGAAGGGCGTCCAAATTTGGGTTTTAGCAAAGAGAAAGCTCCATATCTAGGAACCTCGACACTCTTTGATGGCACTATCTTTGGGATTTTGATATACTCCATCTTTTACAAGGAGCAATTCTAATGAAACGTATTTTAGCCCAACAGCTTTCTCATCACCTGAATCAACAAGTTCAAGTTAAAGGGTGGCTTAACAACGTTCGTGCCTTTGGCAAAGTTAACTTTTTGGTTTTGAGAGATCGAACAGGATTTTTGCAAGTTGTTGTTCAAGAGAAGCAGGAATTTCAAAAAATTGCGCATTTGCAACCTGGTTCAATATTAACAATTTTAGGAGATGTTGTCGCCTCTCAAGCTGAACAGGGAGTCGAAATTGTCAATCCGCAAATTATAGTAGAGGTTCCTATTACCGAAGTTCCGTTAATTGAATATTACAAGCCGGAACTTTCTAACGACCTTGACTTCATTTTGGACCATAGACCTATTGCTTTGCGCAATCGGCAGCTTCAAGCTGTATTTAAAATCCAAGGGGCTTTAGTCCATGCGTATCACCTCTATATGAATGATGAAGTAGGAGCTTGTGAATATTTTGCGCCTAATTTAATAGGAACATCTTCAGAAGGGGGAGCAGAATTTTTTGCCGTCGATTATTTCGGACATACCGCTACATTGGCACAAAGTAGCCAACTTTATAAACAAATGATGGTTGGTGTTAACGAGCGTGTATATGCCTTAATGCCATTTTTTAGAGCTGAGAATTCGAATACTTCTCGCCACTTGACTGAAGGGAAACAATTCGAGTTTGAAATGGGTTTCTTTGATCACTGGCATGAGATTCTTGACGTTCAAGAAAATTGCATAAAATTTATGGTGAAATACTTACATCAAAAGTGTGCTGCTGAAATTGCAGTCTTGGGTGGTAATTTGATCAAAGCCCCAGAGTCTATTCAATTTCCTCGATTGACTTTTGCTGAAGCTCAGGAGTTGTATTATCAGCGTACCGGAGTCGATGAGCGCAACGAGCCGGATTTAAGCCCTGCAGCAGAAAGAGAGCTTTGTCGCTATGCTAAAGAAGCATTTGGAACAGATCTTATTTTCATAACAGACTGGAAAACATCAAAACGTCCTTTTTATGCATATCCTACAGAAGGTCAGCCTGAATTGACAAATACTTTTGATCTTCTCTGTGCCGGTACAGAAATTACTTCCGGAGGCCAACGTCGGCACACTTATGATTCGATGATAGAAGGCATTTTATCGAAAGAGATGGATCCAAAAAGTTTCGACGATTATTTGAGCATATTTAAATATGGAATGCCTCCGCACGGCGGTTTTGGTATGGGTCTTGAAAGACTGACAATGACAATGCTTGGATTAAAAAATATTCGGGAGGCTTCGTTATTTCCATCCGATCCAAAAAGGATAGCTGGAAATCGGATTAAAGCTCGTATTTTCTTTGGTGCAGAAAATATCCGAAATGAAATTATGCGATTGCTTAAATATCAGGATATCGAATTTACTCATCTGACACACATAGCAACACCAACATCAGAAGATTCTGCTAAAGAACGGAATACGCTGCTAGAAGAAGGAGTGAAATCGATCATTTTACGTGGTAAATCCAGCAAAAAAAATTACCAGGTAAATATTCCGTCTCATTTAAAACTTGATATGAAGGCTGTGGCAACTCTTGTTGGCGAGCGTTGTGAATTCGAAGATCCTGATGTGATCAAAGAGCGTTTTGGTTTGATTATAGGGGGAGTTCCTCCATTTGGGACTTTGCTAAATTTGGATACATACTATGACAACCAAATTAAAGAACATGCCAAATCAGCATTTAATTGTGGACTGCCAACTGAATCGATAGTTATGGCTTCTGCTGATTTAATCAAGATCGTTGATCCAAAATTCGGCGACTTCACAAAGTTGTAAATCTGGGAGATAAGCGCAGTGCGAAGGATTTCATAGCATCAGAGCACATGACCCCATGCGTAGCGCAGGATTCCAAATGAAACTAATCTGCCACGCTCAGCCCTTCGGCAATAGCTTAGGCTATTACCTCGTCGCTGATCGCAGCATCTTGGTGTCATTTCAAATCCTTCGCCTACGCATTGGGATCAAGTGGTCTGAGCATTGAGCATATCTTTGCAAAACATTCTGCCACCTAAAAGAAATGCCCCGCCATAGGTTATTTTGGACGATAAATTCTATTAGAACAAATACCAGAATATCACGTCAGGCACCTATGGCGGGGCATTCCTTTTCTTTTGCAAACTTGGGCGATATTTGCGAGGGATTTTCGGTGGGCAGTTTGTCTGATCCCAAATCTTCTCAAAGCCCATCATTTCTTAGGTTAAAGCAGGAATTTGTCTTTTAATTCATAATTTGCTATTATGAATGTATGCGTATAATGTATACATTCAGAGGGGAGTCTATGTTTAGGACACAAATATATTTAACTCCAAGTGAGAGAGAGGATCTCTTAGAACTGGCAAAAGAAACCGGGTTAAATCAAAGCTTGCTAATTCGTGAGGCAATCGATCAGTTCGTTGAAGCAAAAAAGGCCCAAAAAAAAAATAAAGTTAATGCTTTGAAATTAGCTGCAGGAATCTGGGCAGAACGTGGCGATTTACCAGATTTTAGATCTTTAAGAACTGAAATTGATCGGGAATTTTAAACATGGCTTTAGAAAAATTATTGATAGACACAGATGTAATTATCGATTACTTAAGAGGAAATTCTCTAGCTATTGCTTATTTAAATGAAGTACAAGCGAAATACATATGTTATATTTCAACTATTACAATTGCAGAACTTTTTAGCGGTGTGAGAGATGAGAATGAAAAACAGTTATTGCATAATTTTTCAAAGGAGTTTTATGTGTCAATGTTCAATGAATCTTTGGCTCAGAAAGCAGGATTGTTTCGAAGAGATTATGGAAAAAGTCATGGAGCGAGTTTGGCTGACTGTATT
Organism: Parachlamydiaceae bacterium; assembly: GCA_013817115.1. Taxonomy (GTDB): domain Bacteria; phylum Chlamydiota; class Chlamydiia; order Chlamydiales; family Parachlamydiaceae; genus JACCRY01. The sequence continues at coordinate 7,210 of JACDDG010000111.1, forward strand.
ATAGCTGCAATTGCAGAAGATCTTGGTGCAACATTAATTACACTAAATAAAAAACACTTTCCGATGCTTAAAAAAGTAAAAATCCCTTATCAGAAATAATATATTTCCCTCAGATGATGCTATACTGCGCGCGGGCACAAATTGAGGTTTTTTGCTGCGCGAAAGCTCCCGCGGTTGAACGATCGGAAGTGACC
>JACDDG010000112.1 GCA_013817115.1 Parachlamydiaceae bacterium
ACAGATCGTGCGCCCCGGTAGGCGGTAGGGGCGCCAGAAAGCCACCTAAGTGCGCAGACAAAATTGTAAGCCTTATCTGGACAATAATTGCCATCATATAACTCACAAACCACATTTACTGCAAAATTCAAAATTTGCAAAAGTAAAATGTGTATGATTAAAAATTTTCATTTTTTAGCCTATCTTAAATTTTTCAATTCACATCTGCGCTATATCTTACGAGTAAATTTGAGATAATTTTATATCTTCAAATTCGCATTTTATATTTAAAAAAATTGACAAAAAAAACATCTACTTTACAAATGTAAACTTTGTCGTGTCTTTCGTAGGCATACGTCCAAAAGCTTTTTTCAAAAACAACCTTGCCAACTACTTATGAGAAACCAGATGCGAAAAATTTTAATTTTTATGTTGTGCGCGATTGGATGCATTCTATATTCTTCAGACGCCAAAATCGCTGCTACAAGAAACAATAGGCCACTTATTTATGCTGACGAGCTTTCAGATGCAGCCTTAAAGAATGGAATGATCATCACTAAAGGGAATGATGGCGATAATTCTTCAAACGATCTTGAATGCCAATCTCATTTGGAATTCGAACCCACAGCAATTGTGAATAATTCTGTGAATGTGATCACAGGGACATATATGGATTCTGAAGTTGATTATTCAATTCCGGGAGCTGAATCATTTTCGTTTCAAAGAAGCTATATTAGTGCACCAACACATGAAAAGGGCCTTTGGGGCAAGGGTGGAGCAGAAATCATTTTGGTTTGCTAAAAAAATATCTCGACAATAATAAAGATATAGATAAACGCGTTTATGTACTTGACTCATGTGGATCTGTTTATCACTACGGAAAGCATAGTCAATCCTATAAGCTTTTTAGAGGAGAGTATAGAACTCATGTAACAAATTGTTCCGGTGGAATAATTAGCGCACGTACAAATATTCTCAATAATGGTTTAGAATTTCATCATGAAACAGGGATTTTTAAAAAATGTAGCGGTGAAAAATTATTTCTGACCTCTTTTAAAAAGAGCGACACACATCGCAAGCATTTTTATCTTACAGAAGTCCATAAACCAAATGGAAATCGTCTTAATTACAACTACAACGAAGATCGCACTTTATCTCGAGTTGAAGCTTTTGGAAAATGGGGGAAATCTCTTGGAATTTTAGAATATGAATATGGTTTTGGAATTCAAGGCGCATATATTCTTTTAAAGCATAACGGTCAGCAAAAAACAGTCTATCGTCTCGATAGATTCAAAGGAAAAACCGAAGAAAAAGCTAACTATGTCGTCGGCGCAGAGCGAGAGCATGCGCCTAATATTTCCTACGAATATGAAGTTAAAAAGGACAGAGCTTTAGTCCCTAAAATTATTCGAAAAAATCTCCCAGAAAATCGTTTTCAAGAAATTGAATATTACCTGAGAGGTTCCAATGACATTGGAAAATTCCATTACCAAGCACATGGACATGATTCCCCTTGGGTTGGTCGGGTAAAAGTTTTGAAAGCTCCTGTAGGAGTTGATGCCACACCAATCATCACACACAAATTTTTGTATAATAACCTGAAAAAAGAGCCGGGATCTGCACAGGTTTACGACGCTTATGACCATTATACAAAATATAACTGGGATAAAAATAAAAGACTTATTTCTCTAGAACGTTACTCAGGAATTTCTAAATACGAATTATTTTGCGTCGAAAGAATGTATTGGGGCGGGGATAAAACCAGGGATGAAATATTACTTTCATCACGTACTTGTGAAAATGCCACCGGTGAAATCCAGTACATGCGTGCCTTTAAGTATGATGAATATGGGAATATTCTTGTCGATAAGCTTTATGGAAATTTAAGTGGAACAGATCAAAAGCCCTGTCGTATTTCTTCGAAAGGAAAAGTTATTCATACTGGCTGTGAGTGCTATATTAAAAATTTTACCTACAGCAATAATGATTGTCATCTTTTAGCAGAATCTACGGAAAACGGTGTAACGCAATCGTTTAAATACAAAGATGATACTGATCTGCTCATTTCCAAATTATATAAGTTTAAAGACAAAATCTTTAAACGCGAATTTTATGATTATGATGAGAACGCCGTTTTAATTGAAGTAATTGAAGATGATGGCAGCTTTGATAAACGCGAAGATATGCAAAATGTCTCAGAAAGGCGCGTTCGACGTATCGTACCGCTGAGAGAGGCTCCAGTAGGGTTGCCATGGATTGTTGAAGAAAAATACGTAGATCTGAAAACAGGGATCGAGCATTTTTTCAATATAACGGTCAACAATTATTGCCGCGATGGACGGCTTATCTCAAAAGAGCTTTATGATGGCAAAGAAGAGTTTATTGGCAAGTGGATTATGGAATACGATGTCCATGGCAATTTAACGCGGGAGGTTGATTCCATTGGCCATGAAACCATAAGATTTTATGACGCAAACGATAACAAAGTTTTCGAAAAAATAACGAATTCACGAGTCCATAAAGAATTTTTCTATGATTTTTCAAATCGTCTTATCAAAGTTGAGGAAGTCCACGATGATGGTCTAAGACTTTCAGAATCCTATGCTTATGATTACTTGGGCCATAAAGTTTCAAGTATCGATATCTACGGAAATGAAACTCGCTATGTTTACGATGATTTTGGCCGGCTTGCTAAAACCATCCTTCCAAAAGTGACTTTGGAAAAAGGTGCTGTTGAATCTTCAGAAAACTTTGCAGAATATAATATTTTCAATGTTCCGAAGTTTTGCACTGATTTTAAAGGCAATACAACTTTCATCGAATACAATATTCGCGGTAAGCCAACAAAAAAAATCTATCCGGACGGATCGCAAGAAAATTTTATCTACAACTTAGATGGGTCCATACAACGCCAAACGTATGTAAATGGCTCTTACACAAGCTATGAATATGATCATTTGAATAGACAGCTGTCTCATGTAACATGTGATCAAAATGGAAATATTTTAGAGAGCAAGAAATTCACCTACAATACATTCCATCTTATTTCAGAAATGGATGCCGGTGGGCATGTCAGAAATTTTCGCTATAATGCTGCCGGTCGTTTGTTTGAGGCTACGAAAGGCGAATGTAGGATGACATATGCCTATGATGCAAGTGGTCGTCTTTACAAGACCACAGAGCATGATGGAAAAGGCAAAAGTGTTAGTCATATACAAGTTTTCGATCTTTTAGACCGTGTTATTGAAGAAAGACAAGAGGATAATTTACGTAATGTTCTCACAAAGGTTTCATTTGGATACGATGAGGATGGCAATCGCAATACTGCAACGACTTATTCCGGTGGTGTTGAGTCAACAACGACCACAACTTACGATTCGCGCCATCAGCCAATTAAAAGTGTAGATCCTTTAGGAAATGTGACACACATCGCCTACAAGTATGACTACAAAAATGAATTGGGACAAATCGTACCCTACAGTCTTTCTACAGACCCAATGGGTAACGTCACTATTAATATTAAAGATGCACAGGGGAGACTTGTTTGTCTGGTCCAAAAAAATAGTATAGGGGAATGTCTGCACAAAAAATGCATGTACTATGACAAAAATGGTAACAAATGCAAACAGGTTGATTTTTCATCAACTGTACCGGGAACTTTAAACGAACCTCTCGTCACGGCGTGGACATATGATTGCATGAATCGTCTGACAGGAATCACGGAAGCTGTCGGATGTGCAGAACAAAAACAGACGGAGATACTTTATAACAAATTCGGTCAACAAAGTGAAATTATTAAAGCCGATAGTGTCCGCATTCTGAATACTTTTGATGCTCTAGGTCGTCAAATTCGAAAATTCAGTTCTGATGGTTCGATTGACGATAACTATTCATACGATGCTAGCGGTAATATTTTAGAGATAAAAGACCAAGTTCATAGTATTCAGACGGTGAGAACTTTTGATTCTATGAACAGACTTGCTGAGGAAACGCTTGGAAATGGCTTAGCAGTTTCTTATACCTATGATGCTCTAAATCAGCCTAAAATATTGACTTTTCCGGACCAAACTGGTGTGGAGTACGTTTATGATGGCAAACGTCTACAAGCAGTGCATCGATTATCTCAAAATAAGAGCGAAAATATACGCATAAATATAGCGCGTATGATCTTCAAGATAATCTTAAACAGGCTGTGCTCATTGGTAAAGCCGGAAAGGCACGTTACACATACGATGAAAACGGTAGGTCCATAGGTTTAGATTATGATTGCTGGAATGAAGTAATCAATTCGTATGACAAAGCCGGGAATATCCTTTCGCGTAGTATTAAAGAGCCGGCAAAAACGACCAATTGCAGCTATAGATACGACGATTTTTATCAAGTCACGCATGAAGGCGGGGTCGCGAAACACAGTTATAATTTCGATTCTCTCAATAATCGTACTAAAAAAGATGGGAAGAAATTAAAGCTCAATAAGATTAATCAGCTTTTGAATGATTCAAATACACAGTATAGCTATGATCTCAATGGTAATTTAACCAAAAGAGCCTCTGCTACAGAAACCCTTTCCTTTAATTACGATGCTCTAGACCGTTTAATTTCAATCACTTCAAAAAATAAGCGAACGACATACGCCTATGATGCTCAAAATCGCCGTTTGAGCAAACGCGTCGACAAGAAAAACAAACTGGCCACTGGTTGGGATCTTGGGAAGCCCTATAAGTTTCTTTATGTAGGTCAAAATGATGTTGGAAGTTATGATGATAAGGGCAACGCAATTGAATTACGTCTTTTAGGTCTAAGTAAGGGGGCCGAAATTGGAGCCGCGGTTGCGGTTGAGCTTGGCGGCAAAGTCTATGCCCCTTTGCATGACCACATCGGCAATGTAACTGCATTAATAGATGCAGAAACCGGTAAGGGTTTTGAGTTTTATCGTTATACGGCTTTTGGAGAAGAGACTCTTCTTAATGAGCATGGCGAAGAAATCGATTCCTCGATTAATCCTTGGAGATTTTCTAGCAAGCGTAATGATAGTGAGACAAGCTTTGTTTACTTTGGCAGACGATATTATGAGCCGGTAACGGGGCGTTGGATCACTCCGGATCCATTAGGGCATGCCGACGGCCTTAATGTGTATGCCTTTGTGCACAATCGCCCACTGACAACATTTTGATCTGTATGGGTTGACAGGAATTGGAATTGACCGGAACCAAGGTGGCGCTGGGCCGGCTAGCTATGGTAATGATGCGTTTGTCAATTATTTGACGTCTATTCGTCAATATATTGGTCGAGCAATTACTACGGTAGGATTTCATTTTGTTCCGATTCCGATTGTTAAGGATATTATAGAGCTCACGGGGACGCTGATATCTGGAGATCCATTTTCTGAGCATCATTGGGCATTATTTGGAGAGAATTTTAAGGGAGATCTGGAGTTAGCTGAACCTGAGAATGTAAATGGACGTTGGCGTCGAGTATTTGATGTAGGCGGGATATGTTGCTCTGCAAAGGATATGTTGGAGCGTGCAAAGGCAACTTCAGAGGCTTTAGGGGGGTGTAATGTACATTATATGGCATTTGCGTCAGATGGATTCTTACTTGATGTAGGAAAAGCTTTTATTCGTAATTGTGGAATTCCTTTACCTGGAGACCAAAGAATGTATAATGAGATTGAGAACATTGCTAATGACGCAGGAGGAGCTGAAAACGGGGTAATGCATGTAAAAGCTCATAGTCAATCTGGAATTATTTTAAATAATTTTAGCAATTATACTTCTAAGGATATGTGTAAAAGTATGAGTATTAACACATTTGGAACAGCTAAAATATTAGACACAAACCGTTTTGAAAGCGTGACGAATCACATAAGTGTAAATGATATTGTACCAAAAGTGTCGGATCCACTTACATACCTGCAGGCATGCTTTCAGCCTCGAAGTGATGTTATTTTTTTAAAATCAAAAACACTTCCATTGATAGATCATCCTTTTGATGGGGATGTTTATCAGGAAGCAAATCAAGCTGTTAACGCAAAAATCATGAGAAATTTACGGGGGGAATAATGATAACTTATCTCTTATTATTAGTTTGTATTTGTTTGACTGGGTGTATGAGCTCGTATCATCCTGAGGATGGCTACTCAAAACATTCAACTATTATCACAGATCTATATCTTAAACAGATATCAAATGATGGGAAATTTTTTGTAATGGGAAGTGGAAGATCGAATTCAGGATTTAATCAAAGGGTTATTTTACTCTTAGAAACAGTTGGGAATTATGATATTCCACGTGCACGCGAGCTTTTTGTTGAATTGGAAGAAAAGTTTTTGGTTCTCCTCAACAATTCTATTGAGATTAGGCCTTATCTTGACCATTATCCTTGTGGGACAGAAGCTTTTGAGCTAACTTTAGTTTTCAAGTGTCCTAAGGGATCGTTTGCACAACCGCCCTATTTGGGAGAGGTTACTGTTTCAAAAGATAAAATATATTATGATGTTGATAATAAGGAGAAAAAAATATTTCTTCCAATTTTCTCAGAACCTTATGATGAAGCATACAAAATTGTCTATGGCAAAGAAAAAGTAAATTGAGGCAAAGTCTATAGATGAGTTCTCATGTATGGCTTGACTACCCCGTGGCCCATTTTTTTTTAAGCTGGCTTTATAAGTAGTTGTGATGCCGCAGAGAAGCACCATTTAGCTCTGAAGCTAAAAACGACGTAAAGTAATCCGCAAGGTAACGACAAACCGGCTTTAAAGACAAACGACGGTAAGGACTCCATTGACCATAATGACAACAATATTGCTTTAAGAGCACTCGATGGAAAGTCATTAAGGTCTTTGGAGTCCTTACCGTCGTTTGTCTTTAAAGTCGGTTTGTCGTTTGTCGTTACCTTCATCCGTCATTAATGACCTTTACCTTCCTTATGGCAAACAACTTAAAGTCACAATCGAAAATTCCAGCAAACACAAACTTAGCAAAAACGAAGCTCAGCTCATATTCTAATTGTCCTTTTCACTCAATCTTTTGTTAAAAAATTTTGCAGAAAAAAAATACCCCTCCCAAAAAAAAATTCTTTTTGTCCACAGCTAAGGCTCTGCCGCACTCGCATCAAGCAACGCACGGATGGCTTACATAGGTGTTACGGCGCTTGGTGGCTTTCTGGCGCCCCTACCGGGGCGCACGTGTTGAGATGATTCGAACCCCGGGTTCCGCTATCGCTGCACCCGGGGCTATTAACAGTTCCCCCTACCGGGGGATAGAACATCGTTAATATA
>JACDDG010000113.1 GCA_013817115.1 Parachlamydiaceae bacterium
CTACAATACGATTTTCTTAAATCATTCGGCATAATCCTTGAGTAAAAATTATGAAAAACAGGCCAAATATTTTGCATTTCACTCAATTTATAAGATCCGGATTATGCCGAATTGCATTTTTGCACAAAAGACCCTAAGCTGACCTGTAGACAAATTTGAAAAAAAGTTATCGGCATAATAATTCATTCGGCATAATAGCCCATAGCAAGTGTTAGCGCAGCTATGTGTTTTAAAGTTCTAACATTGTAACATTAAAACCAACCACCAATGATAGGAAGAGTTGCGTATAAAGAGAACGACCTTGGGCAACTTTTGGAACTTCTTCTTTAGGGGTTTTATCGATAGTTTTACGATTAGCATTCTCAGAGTTATGTTTATTAATTGTCTGGCCTCGTTCATCATATTTCAGCTTTAGTATATCAAAAGCCGAATCTTTTGACTTGATTACCTTGGCATGATCCAGGTTCGAAGCTACCCTTTCCTCTTCATATGATTTGATTACCTTGGCATGTGCCTGATTCAAAGCTTCCAATTCCTCTTCATGCTCAATATCATTATTCGGATATTCCAGATCCTCATCTTCTTCAAGATGTTTAATTCTCTGATTTTTCTCAGACAACTGTTGGTTTTTCAATTCTACTTCAGCCATCAGCTTAGCAATGAACAACTCTTGTGCCGCATTTTTTTCACCGCTAATTAAAATCTTGTCATCCTTAGAAACTATTTCATTATTTAAGGAAATTATATCATTTTTTAATTTTAAAATGTTTTGCTCGCTTCTAATATGGTTTTTTTCTAATTTATTAATTTTTTGCTTTTTATTTCCTAAAGTTTGTTTGACAGAATCAAGTTTATTTTTTAGTATTTCATTTTTTGTTTTTTGTGCGGTTATTTTATCGTTTTGCTCTTGCAAATCTTCAATTTTTGCATTTTGGCAACCCTTAAATTTTTTAGCAGCAATTTCTGGACTAAAGAATCCAATGATGGGTATTGCAACCATACCAATAGCATGGTGCATGGCATTTGCTATGTTTACGAGTCCACCTTCGAATCGAAGAACACTCCATCGATTGCGGCCGGCTAAACGATTACCAAGATTCCAGATAGATCCAGCAATAAAACTACCACCGCAAACAGTAAAGGTACCTAATGCTAAATGAGCAACAGTGTCAATTACAGAGGTAAATGGTGTGCAAGTAGCGTTTATTACACGAGCTCCAAAAGAGCCCAAGTAAGAGTTTTTGTGCAATTGATTTGTAAGTGCCAGCAAGTAACCGGTAAGACTGAAGTCCTCGTGGGGTCTTATAGATGAGCTTTGTAACATAGGTTATCCTTTTTTATTATAATAAATCTGGCGGTAAATATTGATGTTATCACATGTTCTATTACTTAGGAAGGAGTTGTTTCAATTTCGATAAAATTTTACCCTTTAAGAAGTATTTGAAGATTGTTTGTTAGGAATGTAAAAAGTGGTGAACATATTTAAAAAGTATTCAGTAAATTTTGATGTGAGGCTTGCAACTGATTGTAAAAGTGAAAAGCTATGGTTGATCGAAAATTGTAGGACCTTTTCCTGCCGAGAACGCTCTTCGGTATAAAATGTTTAAATTTCTATCTATAAATCAAGACAAATAGGGTCTCGGTATGACCCTCATTGATTAAAAAAAAGGCAAAGGAGATAACCCCCTTTGCCTTTTTTGCTTAAGCGGCGAGCGACTTAAAGAGACGTGACCGTTCTTGATTACGGCTTACGATCGTCGATGATTTCTGCTTCGACCTCTTCGATATCATCGTTCGGGCCTTTTGATTGTTGTTGATGCGATTGGTGCGAGCCCTCATGCGCGTGATCGCTGTGGCCATGACCATGGTCACCACCATTGTCTGCACCATGAGTACCAGCCGCACCCGCTGCACCACCGGCACCCGCTGCTTTGGACATCGCTTCGCCAATATGTTGCATATGGGCTTCTAGCTCTTCCTTAGCTTTGCGAATTTTGGCGATGTCGTTACCTTCAAGTGCTTTTTTAAGGTCATCGATTTTAGCTTGAACATCATCAGCAACGTCTTTTGGAATTTTATCCTTATATTCGTTCAAAGATTTAGATGCGCGGAACGAAATTGTATCAGCTTCGTTGCGAACATCGACTTCTTCACGACGGATCTTATCCTCTTCGGCATGTAGCTCTGCATCTTTAAGCTTCTGCTTAATCTCTTCTTCAGTAAGACCCGACTGAGCTTCAATCCGGATTTTTTGCTCTTTACCGGAAGATAAATCTTTAGCAGAAACGTGTAAGATACCATCTGCATCAATGTCAAATGCCACTTCAATTTGTGGAAGACCACGGGGTGCAGGAGGGATATCGCTCAAATCAAAACGTCCAACTTCTTTGTTATCGTTGGCCATCTTGCGCTCACCTTGCAGAACTCGAATTGTAACAGCCGGTTGGTTGTCTGCTGCAGTCGAGAACACTTGTTTTTTCTGCGTAGGGATCGTGGTATTGCGATCGACAAGTGGAGTCATCACGCCGCCCATAGTTTCAATACCAAGTGTGAGAGGTGTAACGTCAAGTAAAAGAACATCTTTGACTGTGCCAGAGAGTACTCCGCCTTGGATAGCAGCGCCAACAGCAACTACTTCATCAGGATTCACCCCTTTATGGCCTTCTTTTCCAAAAATTTCTTTAACAACTTCTTGGACAGCAGGCATACGAGTCATACCACCAACAAGAATGATCTCGCTGATATCTTGAGGCTTAAAGCCTGCGTCTTTAAGAGCTTTTAAGCAAGGCTCTTTGCAACGTTCGATAAAAGGAGCACATAAGGATTCAAGTTTTGAACGTGATAGTGTCAGAGCTAAGTGTTTAGGGCCAGATGCATCCATTGTAATGAACGGCTGATTAATCTCAGTCGTCATCGTGCCGGAAAGTTCAATTTTAGCTTTTTCAGCAGCATCACGCAGTCTTTGCAAGGCCATCTTGTCGTTATGTAAATCGATTCCTTGATCCTGTTGGAAAGTTTCAAGAATCCATTTCAAGATAACATTGTCAAAGTCGTCTCCACCAAGGTGGGTGTCGCCATTTGTAGAGAGTACTTCGAATACTCCGTCACCAATTTCAAGGATAGAAATATCAAAAGTTCCTCCACCCAAGTCAAAAACAGCAATTTTTTTGTCAGAATGTTCTTTGTCTAAGCCGTAAGCTAAAGCTGCAGCAGTAGGCTCAGGAATGATACGCTTAACGTCTAGTCCGGCGATACGACCTGCATCTTTGGTTGATTGACGTTGCGAATCGTTAAAATAAGCAGGAACAGTAATAACCGCTTCAGTGATTTTTTCGCCAAGATAGGCCTCTGCAGTTTCCTTCATTTTAATAAGGATCTGAGCAGAAACTTCTTCAGGAGTAATGATTTTACCCATGACTTCAAAAACAGCCTCGCCATTTGATCCTTTAACGACTTTATACGGAACTGTTTTGATTTCAGATTCAACTTCATCAAACTTACGACCGATGAAACGTTTTGCAGAAGAAATTGTATTTTCAGGATTGGTAATAGCTTGTCTTTTAGCTGGAATTCCTACAAGGCGCTCGCCATTTGGCTTATAGCCTACAACTGAAGGTGTAGTACGTGCGCCCTCGGCATTAGCGATCACTTTAGGTTGTCCACCTTCCATGATAGCAACGCATGAATTGGTTGTACCTAGGTCAATGCCGATGATTTTACTTTTTTTTGGACTTTGGCTCATAATTAAACTCCTGTGTAATTGATTATATTTTATTCGTTGGTTTCTGGAGCTTCCTCAACGATTTCTGGTGCTTTTGCAACTTTAACACGTGCAGGGCGTATAACTTTGTCTCCCATCTTATAGCCGCACAAACTCTCTTCCACGACTATGCCAGGGGCGTATTCCTCAGTGACAATCATTTCCACGGCTTCATGGAAATGGGGATCAAACGGGGTGCCTACCGAAGTGAAAGGCACTGCGCCATTATTAGTGATGGCTTCTTTAAATTGTCCTAAAATCATTTGAAAGCCCACAGCCCAATGCTTGACTTCATCAGAAGCTTGATCAGCAAACTTTAAGGCATTTTCAAGATGGTCTATAGGGGAGAGAAAATCAATAATAACACCTTTTACAGCATATTGAAGAAGTTCTTGGCGTTCTTTTTGCAATCTTTTACGCAAATTTTCCGAATCCGCTAAGCCGCGCAGGTATTTGTCCCTGAAATAAGTGACTTGTTGCTGAAGTCCTTCAAGCAGTTCTTTTTCAGAAGCGTCTGCTGAAGTAACTTCCGGTTCAGTGCACAGTTCTTCCTGTGGCAACTGGTCGATAGGGTCATTTTCTGGTTCTGTCATGTTATTCGACTCCTAAAATTGTGTTCATATCTTCTAATAATAGTGGCTCAGTTTGGTGAAGTAACTGAGAATTCTGTATATCAAATGAAAGCGGACTTTGTTGCGGCTGGCGATACTTAATTTTAAATTTGTAAATATTCCGCGTCACGGTTTCGCTTATAATGTCTGCAAACAAATAGAGTAATGCGAAAAGTTTATCATAAGGGATCCGCATGGAGCTTAATAAACCTATCGCACCTACTGGATGCGAATTAATTCTATAGGGCATAGCTAAAATAGAGCAATTAGGAGTAAGCGTGGAGTAAGGCTCTAAATCGGTGCCAATCCAAAATTTCATGGCGTTATGTTTACTGCATTCCTTAAGCAAAAGTCGCATACTATGACTATTTTCAAAAAGGGAAAGACTGGTGGCGAGTTGAGTCGCATCGTAGAACTCAGGGTAGGTGATCAACTTGGAAAATCCAGTGCGGTAAATTTCGTAGTCGGTGAAATTCGAATAGCCAACAATATACCGTACCAGTAACTCGTTATAAATCTTTTGAGCAAGCTGCTCTTCATCAATTTCTATATTATGTGGAGGATTGTGTCCAGTGAGCCTCCATTGAAAATAGTCTTCAATACGCTTGATAGAAAAAGCGGAAAGTTTTTTTTCAACATAAATGACTTCTGTTTTAATGACACCAAAGTCGGTAATAATGACGCAGAGCCCATGAGTATTATCAATTGAAATAAACTTAATGGCGGTGATGAAGTCGTGGTCAAATCGGGGTGCAGACAGAAAAATAGCACTGTTCGTCAAACGGCTCAGCTCTTCAGCTGCTAGTTGCAAGTAAGACGTGATCTTGCGGGAATCATTATTATCAATCGATCGACAATTTTTTTCAATTTCTGCAGCGAGACCTCGCGATTCAATGTGTTCTTGTGCATAAAGTCTAAATGCTTTTTCGGTCGGTAATCTTCCTCCAGAGATATGTTGTTGAATTAAATAACCTTCTTCTTCAAGACGAGCAAAATAATTGCGAATGGTCGCAGAGCTTAAGTCTCCGACATCCACTTCTTTAAGGATAGAAGAGCCTACGGGTTTGCCACTTTTAATGTAATACTCAACGAGGGCGAGTAAAACACGTTTCTCCCGTCCTTCTTTGCTCATTTTTTTGATTGGCTTTAATGTTTTCATACCAGGCAAATCCCTCTAGATCTTTACGTTTTTTAGTATAACAAAAAAGGAAAAATCAAGCAAGCAAATAATTAGCACTCTGGCTTCGCAAGTGCTAAAAGCTAAGGTGAAAACTGGAGAGAAGGGTAAGCCATAGCCCGGAGGAGATTTTGATAAAATATTGGGTTTTTTTAGCAGTGTTTTCGAGTCCCATCGTCATGATCATTTGCATTAAAAAAGCTTCGGCCAGAATTTTGACTAACCTTAGTTGATTGCAATCCTTCTCATATTTTCTTTGAAGCGAATCGAATTTTTAAATTCTTGGTAGGTATGTATTCCACAAAGCACAGCAGTCACTCCTGAAATTGCTGCTGCTATCGGAATTAAAGGAGCCCAAACAAATCCAATAGCCTGAATAGCCTCTAAGAAAGCGATAGAAAACCCGATAATTTTTTGGACAATAGCACCTTGATCAGCTGTTGATTTTTGTGATAGGCGATTTTTGATGCTTTTGACAGCATTTGCAACATTACCTGTATCCTCAATCTGTTCTAGCTGAGAGAAAAAATTAGTCTCATTTTTCTTGATAGAAATTTTGAAGTGAGTTTTCACAAGGTCAGGATTTAAGCTAACTTTTTGACTAACTTCTTTTAGGAAGGCTCGATTTGCCAAAACTTTAATTAAACTCACCGTATGTTGGTTTAAATCAACTTTCATAGCTTTGATTCTTTTCTTGAAGTTTTTATTTGTGAGATTTTCGATAGGAGTAGATTTTAGTGCGATTTTAGTAATTAGTTGATATTGCTGAATGAACTCAAGATACTTAGCCCGCTGGAATTCTTCGTAAAGAATATTTGTCGAATCGAGGGCTCGTTTCTTCGACACCATACCCACAATAGAAAAAAGAAAAAAAATTTGTTTAAATGGTTTGGTAATTAATTTAAATATTATAGGAGCATTTTTTCCGAGAGTAAGATCAAAAAAATTATAGATAACTTTTGGAATTTTCAAGCATTTTCCAATTAATGATAGTGATTTCAATTTTGCATCATAAATATCGCTTCTATTTTGAGTTACAACAATTTTGTTTTTATTTTTGATATCTTTTTTAATTTTGTCATGTACTTTTGGCAGTAGTATAAATTTAAAGAGCGTGGAAATTTTTTTAATGGTTTTAACTATTTTTGAAAGAAAAGAAAAAGCAAAATCTTTTAAGAATTTGATTCCTTGAAGTTCGAGGATAGTGTTGAAAAAATTTTCAGCAAGAGTTTTTATTTCCTGCAATATACTTATCACGAGTGTGAATTTCTTGTAAAAGGCTGAAGAAAAAGTCTCGAGGGTAAACTTCCAAGCACCTTTTATATGTGCTTTAAATTGATTGATGACAGGAGTTTTAATTTCCTGCATTTGAAATGACGTTTGAGAAATCATAAAATGGCCTGGCCTTGGTGGAAAATCTGTTTTCAACGTTAGCTCTTTCTCAAAAGAAAAGCAAGAGTGTAACTTTTTTTTAAATTTCTTTTAAAAAGATTATTACAAACAGGTATTAGAAGTAACTGTTAAGTTTTTTGCGATTGATTAATGACATCTATTGGTGCAGCAGTTATTTTGTGAAAAAGATGTGGATCATAGAGAGTTCACAGGAAGCAAGCGTTATATATCGAAGTGCGTTCAAATGTTGGTTTTTGGCAAAGAGAAAGCTCCCGCGATTAAGCGATAATGGGTCGTTTTTGATCGCTTAATTC
>JACDDG010000114.1 GCA_013817115.1 Parachlamydiaceae bacterium
TAATCTTGATAGCTCACTTTTACTTTAATTCCTAATCAGATCTATTTTAACTTTGATTTTCAAATTGCACTGTTTTCATTTTTCATAATTTTTATGAACCCAACGAGGTTCATCGAAAGTTTACAATTTGAAGGCTCTTCGGTAGAGCAGCTAACAAAACAAAACTAAAATCTAATAGTCATGCTTCCATTTCAAATGAAATGTAGCTCCGGCGTCGTGATCACCAACTTCAGCTTCGATTTTTACATCCTTAATAATGCTAGCTTCAATTCCTATTCGATTAACATCCGAATTCATATTACGCTTAATTCCTAAAAAAACTTCAGGCAAAATATATTTACCTACTTGCAATGAGATCTCTTCATTCAAACCGCCATCTCCACCACTTATATCAATGCGATCAATGCCCAAACTCTCCTTTAGACGAGATAGTAAATTTTCACTAGAACCACCTCCGCTTCCCTTAAGGTCACTCAAAGATTGGACCAATTCACTTCCCTCATAGGGCGTGATATCCTTGGGTCCCCGTCCAAATATTACCCATGAAAGAATTTCTCTCTGAGACATCGGCGGAGTAGAACGAAATTCCAATAATGGATTGTCAATGGGCCCTTTAAGAACAATTTGAGCTACGATGCGATCAATTTCCATTTCAACTACTACATAAAGAGTTGTTTTTTTTTTCAAATCGCCGGCAAAGGATATTGTCCCCTCTACCACTTTCAACTTTTTTCCCTTAAATAAATACTCCCCCTTTAAAAGACGCAAATCTCCGGAAAATAAAGGCAGATTGTTACAGCCTGCTATTTTAAGATCCCCTTTCCATTCTGAACTAAATTCTTTATTATAGATCGCAATATTTCCCTTGTTCTGTACACGAATGTCGTAACAAATTGGCCATTTTGCTGTTGTTGTGTTTAGCTGAGTTGGAAGAGTCTCATTAGGATTTTGATTAAGGTAAATAACATCCATCGGAGTATTATTAACTGAAGAACTCTCTTTTACAAAAATATCAACAGAATCAGCCTTAAAATCGCCTTTTAATGTCGCGCCATTAATATTTCCCTTGAGAGCTCCATTTCCTGACAATACAACTGAAGTATTTTCAATATTTAACAGTCGACTCTTATCAATGCTTAAATTTACGCTGAACGGAAAATCTAAAGTAGAAGTCAAATCTATAATTCCGGCAGCCATCACTTTGCCCCCAACTTCATCTAAAGCTTGAAGTGAATTTAAGGTGATCTTATCATCTTTTAAGTTAAAGTCTGCCTGGGCACTATGAAATAAAATGCCACTCTCCCAGTGCTCTAGAGTGCCATGATTCCAATGAACATTACCCTTAAACTTTGGCGCATGGACAGGACCATTTATATTGCCCTCTGCAACAAGATCCCCTGTTAACCACAAATCTGATGAAATAGCTTTGCGAAAATATTTTACAATGTCGAATTTCCCTGAAAAATGAACTGCCATCTCTTTTACAGCTGAAAATGCTAGAATTTCGCCTTTTCCTCTTTCTATAGGACAATGACCTTCCACATCAAGCAATTTATCTTCTTTGTCATGCACTGCGCCCTTAAGGGCAATAGCGTCCTCAAAAAGAGTTGCAGAAAGGCCCACTTGAAATTGAGATTTTTTGCTTACAAATGGATGGTCGAAAGTAATGGAATGAGCTAACAGTTCAGCCCCTCCTCTTAAATTATCTAAAGCCCCTTCTAAAGAAATTTTTCCTGAAAGCGCACCCTTGATAGGAACTGAGGCCTCCGCAAGATTATAATCGAAAGATTTGATCTTAAATTGTGCCCCCCCATGCAAATTTTCAGGCTTGCCCAACAAAGAAATGGTGCCTGAAAGCCCCTCAAAACGAGGCGCATTTTCGCCAGGAAAAATATAACTAAAGGATTTCAAATTAAGCTCTGATGCACCATGAAAGTTGTCGGCATTTCCCTGCAAAGAAATCGTTCCGGAAAAATCTCCGGTTAACGGAGAGATCTCCCCCGGAAAGGTGTAACTAAAAGTTTTTACATTAAACTCTGCATCTCCATGCAAATTGGCAAGGGTGCCTTGACAAAAACAAGTTCCTGTAAGGACTCCGGACATAGGTAACAGTTCTCCGGGAAGAGTGAAATTGAAAAATTGTTCTTTGACACTAAGATTTAGATTTATATCTTCCAAATTAGTCCGTCCACTTAAACTCATATCTTTCTCATTTATGCATAAATGAGATTGATCAATAACAAAATTAAAATTTTCTTCAAGTCGGACTTGACAGGGCTTTGTCAGGATAACTGAATTCATTCCAGATTCTAGATCCAAAATATTAAACATCAACTGAGGAATCCCATCTACGACTCCGAACAACCCCTTAGCTGCCGCTTTGAAAGGATCCGTGGCCATACCATTTGTAGAAAATTCGTAGTGCCATTGCTCCGTAATCGGGTCATTTTCTATTTCAATTCCAAAATTTGAAAGACTGTAAAAACCATAAAGAATGTTTTTGGCAAGTAAGGAAAATTTTCCATGATTTTTAAGCACATCCCACTTACCGGAACCTTTAACGTCTTCAAGTACAAACCCTACAGTTTTAACTCTATCCAAAGTGCATGAGAAAGTATGAAATGTTTCTGTCGGAGCTGCTAAAACAATTTTAAATTCGCCTTTTGATATAGAATTAGACTCTTGCGATGAATCAAGGTTTTCTTTTTTATTTTCTAAAGCGTATGGAAATGTCAGATTCGTTGACTCTAATCTGAACAACTCCCCTTCAATCACTCGATCTTCTTCTTTCCATATGACAGAAGTACGGAGACTACTTGGAAGCTGAGCTAAAGTTGGATTATCCGCTTTTACTCCGTCTATATCTATGGTAGCAGAGATCTCTTTCCTATCTCCAAGAATTAATTTAAGCAGCGGTGTGGTCAGGGTTATGTTTTTTGCAGTAAATGTTCCCTGCGGTGTATCACTAATTGAAATGTTATGAAGTAAGACAGAACGAGGAAAATCAAACTCGACATCTTCTACAGCAAGAGTAGAACCGGTATTTTTTTTAAATTCATCCTGAATCACCTCTTTAACACGATTACGAACAGTTTCAGTATTAACAAGTATCACCCCAAGGGCTAGAATAATAACGAGGAAACAAAAAATATTACGTATAAAATTCATATGATATCCTAAAATGATTGACCAATACTAATGTAGGCTTGGAAAGGGGCGTCTACTTTTCTTCTTCGATTAATCGGCAATGCCAAATCAAAGCGAATGGGACCAATAGGGGTATGATAGCGTAAACCTAATCCTACTGATTGCAGTAGATTTCCCTTAAATTTTGGAGTTGACGATTCAAAAACATTACCCACTTCATAAAATCCAACAACACCTATTGTCTCTGTAACACGTGCCCGCGCTTCTAAGCTTAAAACACAAATCGATTTTCCCCCTATAGGCTTACGTTTTTTGCCTAATGGACTTACTGTCATATAGCTATAACCTCGTAATGTAGATTCATTACCTGAGTAAAAACGCTCAGAGGGCGGGACAGCTCTGCGAGTAGGCCCCAAAATAGTTCCCATGTGAATTTTTGATGCAAATACGAAGCGCTTATCTTCCGTTAAAGGATAATACATTGTCCCAGTAAATGTCATGGGGCAATAAACAAATTTATGTCCTCTAAGCTGGATTGCAGGATCTGATTTTAATGTAAGCGAATACCCGGAAGTTGGATCTAACAAGGAATTGGCTGTTGTCCAACGAAATTGCAAAGGAGCCTTTATCAGATGAAATTTGCCGTCATTGTCTGAACGACTGGTAAAAATCGATTTATACATTAATCCGTAGGATATCCTTAGCCTTTCCCTTATTTTTCGGTCAAAAATTGCGGAAATACTAAAAGATCTTTCGCTATATGCTTCAATGTTTTCATTTTCAACTTCAGCCAACAAAAGTAAATCTTCGTTTATTCTCCTGAAATTAGGGAGAACATATGAAAATCTCGCATCCTGAGTATCCTTCCAAACACTTGCACGAATATTGATTCTTTCCCCTAAGCCTTGGACATTTCGATGATCCCATTCTGCCAGTGCTCCGACTCCACGCTGCGTGGTGAAGCTGATTCCTCCACCGATGCTGCGATGTTTTGATTCAATCACTTGAATTTCAATTGGTAATTCGCAAGTTACAGGGTCTAAGACCCCGTGAGTAATGACTACAGAACTAAATAAACCAGTAATTTCAAGAGCCTTTCGAGTCTTGTCTACATTACAAACGTTAAAAGGATTCCCTTCATTCCAACAAATTTTCTTCTGAAAAAAAGGTATCTTAACAGCTGTGTTACCTGAAACTTTAGTGACTCCAAAATAAGCCTTAAGGCCACTATCGACCTGTATAGTAACATGGATCTCTTTTAGCTTTTGATCAGCTTTCACTTCGCGTTTTTTTATGATGGCATCCGGAAAACCTTTTTGAGCCATTTGCTTTAAGAGAACCTCTTCAGCTTGAATAATTAATTCGGGAAGAGCCGGCGTCCCTAAGGTTACCCCAATGTCATCTAACGTAATCTCATCAAGGCAAAAGGTCATTCCAGGAACAGGCTTGAGAAGAAATTCGACTAAGGGATAAACAGGTCCCGGATTTATTTCAAATCGGACTAATAGTGGTTCAACTTTCTCAATTGTATAATCAACTTTCGCGTTGTAGTACGCTAGGTTATGAAGTACTTTCACAAAATTTGCGACATCAGCTTCTGCACGCCGCTTTAAAACCCCGAGAGAAGCTGCAGAGTGATCCGATGAATTTTCTAGCTGAGAAGCAGCTTTTAACGCTGTTTCTAGCTTAGCCTTTTTAACACCCTGAAATTCAACGCGATAGGTTAAATCTCCATGGGCTTTGGCCGAGAATAGCAATCCACTTATTGCCAATAGAAAAAAAATAGATTTTATCATCACTCTCTCAGTATCTTTCGACGGCCTCATCCCCTTAAGCGTGGCATGCAACCTTAGAACCAATGCTTTCAAAGTTTGCATAGGATACGCCTGAGGACATGAATCCGCAATTTACCTGCACTAAATGGATACGATTGACTTCATTCAGAAAATATTACATTCCCCTCATTATATGTCATGTTAATGATGAATATCAACAAGATAATACCTTATTTCGCCCCTTCGATAGCCTGCTATCTCCATCAAAAAATAATTCATAAGAACAAATAAATTAGCATTATCAACTATTTTATTTTGTTTGATTTGAACTCCCAATAAAACTATATTAGCCTTATTCTTTTATCAACAACATCGAAACAGGCCTTCCACATGAAACAATTTTTCACATACGTTCTATTGACTTTAAATTTGACTTTACAAGCTGGCATCCCCCTTACAAGCAACTATTTTGGTCCTACTGAATCACTAATTATAAGAGAGACCTGGGGGAAAATTGAATCCTCATTAGTCAGCCAAAATGTACCAACTGAAATGATTCCTTTATTTGATAAAATTGCGAAAAAAGAAGATTGGGGACACATCGGATATCATGGCTCGACACAAGAATTTAGATTTTTCCAAGATGTCATTAGGTTTACTATTGAAGAAATTTTAGCTATTCAAATAAAGAAAAATTTCCATTTTTTACGAATTCCTGGCGATTCAGACCTAAATTTAAATACTATAAAAGAATTTGTTAAATATTGGGGGGAGGAAAATGTCAACAATCGAGATTCAATTCGTGCAAAACAATTACTTTCTCTAAACTTTGGCATCTATTCGAATTTTAAAAGCAAAGGATCTTGTTCTGTTAAGTTATTTGCTAAAGACAAATCGTCCAAACCTATTAGCTACATTGACCAATTAATTCCATTTTATGAAAAAATGGGAATAAAGAATAGTGAAGCATCATTAAAAAAACTGCATAAAATTTTTTCTACATGTTTAAAAAGTGATAGCGGAATTTTGCTACAGTTTTCAGAAAACTCACATCTAAGTAGTTCTACTAAAGAGGCCTACAACTTTGCTGACAAATTATGCTATCCTGCAAAGTCAGGGGGTTATCGCTATGATGAAAAATTAATTTCTGCACATTTTAAAAGAGCAATGTCCGATGATTATATGAACAATGCGGCTGATATTTCTGATCAAATTAGGCTTTTGGTTAATAACAGACACACACTTAACCCTTTCTCTCACTTTACAATACAGAGATGGGATTTAGTTGATGCAAAGGCTGTTACAGATTACGAAAAGGAAATGAGGCTGAGTATCAGAAAGTTAACTTACGACAGTAAAAAAGTCGTAAATTATCATGATTCTCTCATGAAAGAGTGGAAAAAAGAAGTAGATTAACAGGATAACTAGAAAATCCTGGAGGGTAGAGTGTAGATTAGGGGCAAAGCTTAATTCACCACAAAGGCACAACGACCGGACTTCTGCAAAAGACAAATTTCCTTGAAATCCTGAGGTCTTTTTTCACCTTTGATTTATACCGAAGTGCGTTCAAATTTTAGTTTTTGGCAAAGAGAAAGCTCCTTCGACCGAATTTCTAATCATCACAGTAATGAACCTGCCATCTTAATTGCCCTTACATTTAATGCTTCGGCACTTCTCTATTGGATCGATCCTTCACATGAAAATGAAATCAAAAATTTATGGAAACTCATCTTCACTTACATTGATCAGCCTGAAAACTTAAAATCCCAATGTTTAAAATCAGATTTAACTGAAAATATAAAAACACATTTGCAGGATTTAAATTATAATTTTTTGAGTTTATTCCATTTTATTTTCCAATTAGGCTCACATATTGATCACCATCGATCAAAGGATTCTGAATCCTATCCTACGCAAACTGAGGGCGAACTATTTACGCAATGGAGAATATCATTTGACAGAAAGCAAAATCAAAGACATCCCATTTGTGCACTATTTTTCCCCTTTCAACTCTCCGCAGCGCTCAAATACATAAATTCCCTCACCCTAGTGCCTAAACCAATACTTTTACATTTTAATTCGATTATTAACGATTTTTCAATCGACTTTAAATTAGGAGGATCAAGGCTATGCAAGTATGCGGAAGATCCAAGAAGAAACTATAGGGGTGTTTAGAAGAAGCTTTGCTTTTATTGCAGAAAAAGGAAGAAGATCTGTGGGCTTTATACCGAAGTGCGTCTAAATTTTAGATTTTTGGCTTTGAGAAAGCCCCGGGATTGAGCGATCAAAAACGACCCAATATTATAATATGGGGTCG
>JACDDG010000115.1 GCA_013817115.1 Parachlamydiaceae bacterium
CTCTTCAGGACAAAGAGGTTTTCCAGTGGACTTGAGCAAGATATCTCTCCATTTGCATAGTAAAATCTTCTCATTATACCATGCGGAAAATTGAAGTCAATCACTTCATTTGCAAACCTCTATAGGATGTCATCTTGCGTGAGAAATGCTTCGTGAAATTCGAGCAGTTCTCCGTTAGTTCCAAAAATACGGAGCTGTGAACGGTAACAGTAACGGCAATGGAATTATGCTTGGGTTGCCAGATAAAATAAGCGACCTACAGATTGGTTAAGGGGTCAAGTTTAAATAGGAGTCACAATTGAGCCGCGCGAAAGCGCCCGGGGTTGAGCTATCGAAAGTGACTCCATATTACAATATTGGGTTACTTTCGATAGCTCAATACCGGGGGCTTTGGCTCAGCTGAATTGTCCATTTTATTTAACCTGACTCCTTCATTACAAATCACAAGCATCTTCCGGCATCCACTTTGCAGGTTTTCCCTCCCATTTAATGTTACAACCTATTGGATTGGTCATTGAAATTTTTATTTTTTGACCACTTAAATGCTCTTCCAAAGCCTTTTCAAGATCATTCGTTGTTATTTTGCTTGCATCTCTTGGAGCATCAACAGCTCTTCCGGTATAGATCAGAGTACGATGTTCATCAAAAAGAAAAAAATGTGGAGTGCGTAGAGCTCCATAGTTCAAAGCAACTTCCTGTGTTGGATCATACAGATACACCCACGGAAAGTTATGAGAAGCCATTCTTTCAACCATGTGCTCATAGGAGTCTTCCGGAACCGTATTTTTGCTATTAGAGTTAATAGCTACAAAAGAGACACCTTGAGATTTAAAGCGTTCAGCGATTTCTCGAGTGTTTTCATCTGAATTTTTCACATACGGGCAATGGTTACATGTGAAAAAAATCACCAAGACTTTGGCTTTTTTGAAAATCTTTAAGCGAATAGAATTTACCATCAGTAGCTTGCAATTCAAAATCAATTGCATCTGACCCTAGTGGTAATGTAATTGGCTGCATGGTCCTCCAAATTTGAGTTTTTTAGTTCTGTTATATAATCAGTTAAGTTCGTTATAACCTAAAAAATAATTTTCTATGACAAATTTTTTGGGTGTGATGTGCGGCACCATGTGTGAATTTCGCTTACCACACCATCGGATGCCTTCGTCCCCCGTTGGGGGACCTCTTTTTTAAAATCCCCAAAAAGTGTAAAAGTAACTCGTCATAGCGTTATAATATAGGCCACAAAAAAATTTTTATAAGTTCTTGGGGACGTAAAAAGAAGTTCCCCTACAGGGAACAGAGGGATCTTTGTTTAACCCACAGCTGCGGCAGAGCCTTGCTGTGGGCTACAAAATGATTTTCAGGCTATGTTTTAAGCTGCATAACTTTTTCAAAAAAAAACTGAGTTAAAAGCATGATTCCAATATTGATAACTCCATCTATATCAAGGCCTATTGCGACTATCGGCCTTTCATCAATTCTAATTGAATTCATACTGTTAACTCCATATGTTTTTTGTCGCTTTAATTAATTAACTAACATGACTATTATAACATAACATGCAAAATGAAAATACCGTATAAACTACCCTATTTTAATTTTGCTTAACGATTAATGCCGCTTAAGCTAAAACAAAAATCCATTTTCTACAAAGCTCAGCTTCAAACTTACAAACTTGCTCTGCATAAATGTCTCCCAAAGGTAGCTTTAAGAGTCCTTCCTTCATTTCTTCGAGGTGTTCTTTTTCTTCTAAAAGGATCGATTTGACCGCTACCTTTGAATTTGCCTCTTTTAAAACCTCATCGTACAAATGATAAAGCTCGCTTGCCCTAAGTTCAATGGCATAGGTGACAAGTAAATACGAGGCCTCCCTTATTGCATTCTCTGGCAGCCCCTTTTCTTTGAGATAGCGCGATGTCTTTAAATCTAGAATATTCAAATACTGCAACGTCAGTTTCCCGCCTAAAAGAGTCCCTAAAGAATAATCCTCCATTGTCTCATCCGAAATTTTTTTTATCTGACGTTTTAAATGATGAGCATGCCTAAATTCTTCTGCAGCATGCTTTAACATCTCCTCCTTGACTAAGGTTGGATGTTCGCAGGCTGCAATTTTTCGTGCCCCACAATTTTCAAGATAAGAAAGTGTATTCAGCCATTTAGCATGCAGTTCATTTGAAGCCACAAACCATGTAAGAAGTGGCTTTAAGGCTTGAACAAAAGAAACAAATGTTGTCATAGCGACCCCTCTAGTGTATGTTCAATTTGGTCATAAATAAATCTTAATTCATCTTCTTGGATGCAATAGGGAGGCAAAACATATAGTACATTTCCCAAAGGACGAAGTAATATGCCTTTACTTAAAAAAAAGCTATAAAGTCTATCTTTCATCGTTTCAAAATATGAAGTCGTTTCACAAATATATTCTAAAGCTAAAATTGTGCCGAGGCATTCACAACGCTTTAATTTCGGATGTAATTGCCATTTCTGACAGAACTCTTCATGCAATCGATTAATCATTTCTCTTTGATGTGTGCAAGACTCTTTTAAAAGAAGATCTAAGCTTGCAATGCCGCTACTGCAGGCAATTGGATTACCAGTATAAGAATGGCCATGCAAAAAAGCTTGTCGCTTGTGATCACTTAAAAACGCGTTATAAATTTGCTCTGTACATGCGGTTACACCCAAAGCCAAGAAGCCTCCTGTCAAGCCTTTTGAAAGGCATATAAGATCTGGTTTTTCTTCAATTTGCTCTCCAGCAAAAAGTGTACCGGTGCGACCAAATCCTGTCATCACCTCGTCAGCAATGGTTAAAACCTGATGTTGTCGACAGCGTTTAATGAGGCTATTTAATCCTTCTGCAGAATAAATGACCATTCCCCCAGACCCTAACACTAAGGGTTCAAAAATGAAGCAGGCTGATGTTCCCTTTTCCAAAATGGAATCTAATTGAGCTAAAGAGGAACTTTCTTGACCAGGTAAAGGTGGATCTATGGACTCAACTTCGAAAAGGTGTTTCCAGAATGGTCTATTAAATTCATTTTTTCCTGCTGCGGACATAGCGCCAAAAGTGTCCCCATGATAGCTATTTTTAAAGCAAATCACTTTTGTCTTTGGAGTTTTTTGATTCAAATTCTGCCAGTATTGCAATGCCATTTTGAGTGCTACTTCGACAGCGGTTGAACCATTATCTGAATAGAAAATTTTCGACATTTTTCCAGGTAAAAGCGGTAGCAACCTCGAAGCGAGTTCAACAGCTGGGGCATGAGTAAAATCAGCAAAAATAACATGCTCTAATTGCGCTGCTTGCGATGCAATTTTTTCAACAATATAGGGATGGGCATGCCCATGTAAATTCACCCACCAAGAGGAAATTCCATCCATGTAGGAACGTCCATCTTCAGCATAAAGATACAAACCTTTTGCTCTCACAATAGAAATAGGAGCCTTTGCTGTTTTCATTTGTGTAAAAGGATGCCAGATGCATGCCCTGTCTTTTTCAATTAAGGAGTCATATTTAATTTCTTGAAGCAAGGTTTCCATTGTTTTGCATACCGTTGAATAATTTTTGGATTTAACTCTTTTTCGGGAAGTAACCGGCCTAAAAGAGGGAGTTTTGTTATTTCTAGAATTGCATCTTCGCTATCAGAATCACTCTGTCCATTGAAGATAAGCCCAGCAATGTCCACATTTGAACGCTTTAACTGCTCTAGAGTCAATAATGTGTGATTTATACTTCCAAGATAATGTTTAGAAACGATAATCCATTTGCAATCCCATGATTTAAATAAATCAATCGTTAGTAGTTTTGTTGTTAACGGTACTAAAACTCCTCCCACACTTTCAATAATAAGTGGACGTGCTGTTCTCGGAGGGATAATAGTTGTCGGGTCTACAATTATATTCTCTAGCCTTGCAGCATGGTGTGGTGATAGCGGAGCTTTTAAATTGTATGATGGGTCATAAATTTTATGCTCTGATGTATTGATCAAATTTTTCATCATAAATACATCTGAATCATTTTCAGGTCCAGATTGAACAGGCTTCCAGTAATCCCCATCCATAAGTGTTGTTACAATGGCTGAAACAATAGTTTTTCCAACATTAGTGCCAATTCCGGCGATCATTATTCTCTGCATGAACTAGCTCCTATTTATTGATTCGATGACTTTCAAAAGTGCCAACAATTCATCTTTTGTGTTGTATGCATGCAAACAAATGCGCAAAATTTCACGTCCACGTTTAACTGTGGGACTTGTTAAGGCCCTTACATCGAACCCTTTCTGCATTAGTTTCTCCGCTGAAATTTTAACAGATTCATTTCCTGCAATTTTTACAGATTGAATATGCGTTTCCGATGTTTTCTCATCGTCACGAACTTTCCTAAATAGTTGAATCAATTCCTGAAGGTTTTCTCGCTGCGTTTCAAAACTAGGAAGAAGATCGTAACTGCATTTAATCGCGGCTAAAGAATAAAAGGGTAGAGCTGTTGTATAGATGTAGGGTCTTGCAAAGTTAACTAGGGCTTGTTTTAGCGTGTGATTTCCCAGCACAATGGCTCCATGAGTGCCCAAAGCTTTGCCAAAAGTATTGATTTGAGCAAATATCTTTGACGTGAGGTTAAGTTCGGCAACACAACCACGACCACTAGACCCGCAAACCCCCACAGCATGTGCTTCATCAACAATCAAGTGAGCAGAATATTTTTCTGCAAGTTGACTAACTTCCTTTAAAGGAGACTTAGAGCCATCTGTTGAGTAAATCGATTCCACACAGATAAAGCAATTTTTAGTTAAAGAACAGCTTCTGAGGCGATTTTCTAGATGTTCTAAATCATTATGCTTAAATGCAAATGCCTTTGCACCACTCAAATGAATGCCGTCATGTGTCGAGGCATGTACCCCAACATCAAAGAGAATTGTATCTTCATCGCTAGCAACTGTAGAGAGCAATCCTACATTAGCCATGTATCCGCAATTAAAAAGAGTTCCCGCTTCGTAATGATGGAAATGCGCTATTTTATCTTCCAAATCTTGAGCATATGTAGAATTCCCTGTAAGCAACCGTGAGCCAGTTGATCCTAAACCATTCAAATGTAGCAAGCCTACATGCCTTTCAAATTCTTCTGAGACGCTCTTAGCCAAATCGGAAGATCGTGCAAGTCCCAGATAATCATTTGAAGAAAAATCAATTAGATTTTGCCTTATAGCCAATTGCCTTAAATTCCCTAGACTCAGCTGTCTTGATAGCTTCTCTGTAAGATAAAGAGTCATGATTGCTTCCTTTGGAAAATGCCGGTCTTTTTTTAAGGCCAAGAAGTTGAAACATCTGGTCATCTGTGTCGACAGAGGTGTTAGCCACAGTAAGAAGTTTTTCCCCTGCAAAAATAGAATTAGCTCCGGCTAAAAAGCACAGAGCTTGTTCCTCAAAAGACATTTCTATTCGACCGCAGGAAAGCCTGATCATTGACTTCGGAAGGACCATTCTGGCAACCGCAATCACTCTTAGCATATCCCAAACTGAGATTTTTGGTTGATCTTCAAGTGGGGTGCCCGGAATTTGACTCAAGCGATTGATTGGAACTGATTCGGGATGAGGATTTCGCGTACATAAAGTATGTAATAGTTCTAAACGATCATTAATTTTCTCGCCCATTCCAATAATGCCCCCACAACAAACACTTAAATTAGACTTTTCTACAATGTCTAGGGTGTTTAACCTATCCTGATAAGTTCTTGTGGATATGATCGTCTTATAAAATGCCTCTGATGAATCAAGGTTATGATTATAGGCGTACAATCCTGCATCCTTAAGTCGTTTTGCTTGATGCTCTTTGAGCATCCCTAGGGTGCAACACACTTCTACTCCCAAATCAGCAATTCCTTTGATCATGGCGAGCACATCTTCAAACTGCTTGTTATCTCGAATTTCTCGCCAGGCTGCCCCTAAACACACGCGTGTGGCACCTCTTGCGATTGCCATTTTAGCTTCTGAAAGAGCTACTTCATAAGACATCAAGGGCTGCGCTGAAACAGCAGTCTGATACCTGGATGATTGAGAGCAATATTTACAATCCTCCGGACAACCTCCGGTCTTTATCGAAATCAAACTACAGACTTGAATTTCTGCAGGAATATGAAATTCTTGATGAAGCGCATTCGATTTTGAAATGAGTTCAAGTAAGGGCAATGCATATAATTCCTGCAATTCTGCTAGAGACCAATCGTATTTTATAAACATGTTTTTATATTGTCCTGTTTTCAGAGTGTTTTTTATTTTTTGCAAAGTTTAGGTGAGTTTGGCTTTTAAATGATGAGTTTGCCAAAAAAGAAGTAAAAGGGATATTTAATTATGTTTTTATAGAACTATTAAATAGTTTATGAAAGCTAAAATACAGTTTAGTTTTTTTTCAGTGAAAATTTATTTTTGCATAGGTCACACACAAAAGGAGAGCAAAAAAAAGGTTTAGATATAAATTAATGAAACCAATAAATAGTTTAATAAAACTAAAATATAGATCATAAGAAGTATTTTTTTTAAGGTGGGAGGCTAAGCAAACTATACCGCGGGCGTGCACAAATTGAGGTTTTTTGCTGCGCGAAAGCTTCCGCGGTTGAACGAAAAGAGGAGACTTGCATCAAAGGTTTTGTTAAATTCCAGTCACACCTTATCAAATATTTTCAAAATCCGATTAAGATCAATCCCTTTTTGAAAAATCTTCATGAATGGATCCCCACCTTTCGCAATTCTTTCCGGGGTATTAAAAATTGTGAAATCTGAAGGACTTAAACCACTTTTAACTTCATGCCATTCTAACGGTGATGACACAGGCGCACCAGCCTTTGCCCTAAGACTTAAAGGCATCGCTAATGTCTGTCCAAAATTATTTTGCAAACAATCAATATAAACTTTCTTCTGCCTATTTATTGGTTTTCGCTCCAGAGATATATTCCTAGGCATTTGTTCAAGAGCAACTGTAGCAATTAGCAATGCAAAATGCTTAGCCTGCTCATAGCTATATTTAGCTCCTAATGGTATGGCAATATGTAGTCCTCTGGATCCGGAAGTCTTGCAAAAATGAGGAACCTTTATTTTTTCTAAAATCTCATGCAAAAGCAAAGCTGTTTCAATGACAACTTCAAATGAAATGTCTTCTGGATCTAAATCCAAAATTAAAAAATCAGGATTATTGAGGCTTTGTATACTAGAAAACCATGAATGAATTTCGATGCATCCCAGATT